>CAZTKW010000562.1:1343-3050 GCA_964614315.1 uncultured Pirellulales bacterium | reverse complement strand
GACTAACCAAACTTTTCGATATCTGTGAGGACGTCAAAAGTGCTGTCGAAGATTTGGCTAAAGCTGATTAGGCAGGTTTTTTATTCTGTCCCGAAAGGCGACGGTTAGCCGATAATCTCGGAGATAGGCGACAATATAGTGAATGGTCTGAGATGTAATTTCGCCTTTGCAGCATCATTGTAAGGGCTTTTTGAAATGGTATAAGTTTATAATGTCGGAAACATCGTTTAGCAGCTCAGTGGTTGTAGAAAGCACACCATCCGCTATTTTTGAAGTTTGGAAATGGATTCAATCCAAACTCGAAACAAACAATTTTAGTCAGGATGATATTTTTGCCGTTCATCTGGCCCTGGAGGAGGCATTTACCAATGCCATCAAGCATGGCAATAGGAAAGACTTGACCAAAAAGGTTAAAATAGACTATTTGGTAAGTTTAGATAAGATAGAAGTTACTATGATGGATGAAGGTGGGGGATTTGACCCGGAAGACGTGCCGGACCCGCGATACGGTGAGAATCTTTATAAGACCGAAGGCAGAGGACTGCTGCTTATGCGTTCATATATGGATGTTGTAGAGTTCAATGAGCAGGGTAATCGTGTGTCTATGGTAAGGTATAAGGAAAAAAGGCATAAGAACACAAAAGTAAAAACAAGCAATAACCACCAGCCAATAAAGGGAAATAGTTGAAATGTTGAGAAAAGTTTTTATTTTTGTGGTTTGTGTGTTTATTTTGAGTGGTTGTATATATAAAGATGAACCGATGCCTGAGATTGCACAGATTTTGACATCGGAGACCAAAACTGTTTCTCCAGTAGTAAAACAAACGGTGACAAACACGCCGAAGGTTTATCAGAAAATTCCAAGAAGTTGGCTGCCGCCCCGACAAATAGAAAAGAAATGGACAGCAATAGTAATACATCATTCCGGCACGAAAAACGGCAATGCAGATATATTTGACATAGCGCACAGGGAAGGAAGGCATTGGGAGGGTGTGGGGTATGATTTTGTTATAGGTAACGGCACTGACAGCCGTGATGGCGAGGTTGAAGTTACATTTCGCTGGAGCGAGCAAAAGGTAGGTGCTCATTGTGGAGGTACACCGGGTAATTGGGCCAATAAAGACGCCGTGGGAATTTGTCTTGTCGGCGATTTCAGCCGGAGTAGACCTACTGCCGCGCAAATGAGGTCTTTGGTGGAGTTGGTTCGTTTTTTGCAAAGACGCTATAGCATTCCTAAAACCCGTATCTACGGTCATAAAACTACACCAGGAGCGCGAGTGACTGATTGTCCTGGCAAAAACTTTCCAATGCCTAAACTAAAGTCGGTACTTCGTTATTAATATCCTGTCAGATTTATGCGGTGGGCGGGCAGGTCCTATAAACCATCCTGATATTCCAGCCAATTAGACCTTTGGGTATAATTAAACCTCAATATCAGCTCATATTGCTCATATTTTGTGTCATATTGAGTCTTTTTCTTCACGTGGTAAGCATTAGACACCGGTTGCTGTGAATTTACCAAAGTTGATGTTTGATTGTACCGAAAGATTTGATAGTGGATTTCGGATAGGATTGAAATCATGTCCTAAATTATCGCAAGGAGTAAGTTTAATGGATATGTTTGAGTCGCTTTTTTCTACAAGTTCTGGGCTTAATGAGCAGATAGCCCGGCAGATTTTTGACATTCTGCCCGAGGGGGGGCCTATT
>CAZTKW010000562.1:0-1333 GCA_964614315.1 uncultured Pirellulales bacterium | reverse complement strand
TTATACCTGAGCGAGGCCCTGTCATAGTAATTATTGATAAAGAGAGTCACTGCTGGCCCAGTGATTCTGAGAGATTTGCCAAATTAAGCATCAGTGAGTCATTTTTGAAAGAGATTTGTGCTAAAATCGATGATGGTACAGAACCGGTTATGACTCAAATAAATGATTGCAGTGTTGTCGCTGCTCAATTGGCTACAGAAAGTACGAATTGCGGCTATATGATTATCGCTTTGCCTAAATATAGTCCTGAATCGACCTTGATAAATATTGACTTGATTGAGATATTGCTCAATCAAATTGGTTTGATAGCGAAACTTGTTGAAAAAAACAATCTCCTTTATGAACTTCAGATGAAAAATTGTCCCGGCTCGCCAACGTACGTTCAGGGTGATGTCGCCTTAAATTAACATATCCAGTGTTTCATGTTTTGTATTTTATCCCTCATATTACGCCATGCGCGGTCCGTATTATGCTGATTTTTAACAATGCCTCCGATGTACGACAAAATATAATTGCGTTTGGACGGATGGCTGCTATAATCCATATAGTATGTATTGCATGTTTTTGTAATGCGTAGCAGGTGTTTTATGTAAATAATTGAGGGCAAAAGTGAAATTCCAGGTTTTTAAGAATGGCAAGATTGTTGACAAATTCACATTATGTGGCTCTTATCTTTTTGGAACTGACGGGATTTCCGTCCGTCGAGCTCAGATTGAATTTCACAATGGTCTTATCCATTGTAAAAAAAGCAATTTAGAAACAGCAGGGCTTGCTTTGTTGTGGGCTATTGATGGTTTTGGCAAGATGCTTTTGTCGACAACATGCCTTCCTGAAAGGGACCGTCCTTATAATTTGAATGTGGAAATAGCCCGGGCTAAGCTAATGCAAATCATTAACAAGCGAGAGGACTGGTCTTTCTTCAACAGCATAGAAGGATTGGGAGATATTTCAAAAGAGGCGCAGAACTTGTTTATTCGGGCTGTTCAAAACATCTCTGATGCGCCTACGGCAGCTAAATTGGCTGATGAGTCACTTAAGAAAGCTATAGTTTTTTCAGAAAAGCTGGCAATAAAACAGGCAAAGTCTCTTTTTGAGGTAAGATGCAAAAATCGTGGTTTTGGGCGAGGCTGTCTTGGTTGCAGAGTCAATGTTGGTCAGATTGGTAATCCCCGATATATTGAGAAACTTCTCGAATTCTTTGGTGCTGTAACGATACCGGTAAAATGGCCCCAGATGGAGCCTGAAAAAGGTATTTACGATTTCTCGACGATTGATACGTGTGTTAAAGTGCTTGGGAAAAAGAAATTTACAATCAGTGCAGGCCCTTTGCTTT
>CAZTKW010000561.1:0-3051 GCA_964614315.1 uncultured Pirellulales bacterium | reverse complement strand
AAAATTATTGTGTCGCACAGGCTCATAGGCAATAAAAGTGACAAGAAGCAGTGCAGTGTAAATCAAAAGGATATATTTTTTGTCTAATGTTTGTTTCATCAGCAGAAAAAACGTTGATTTAAATAAAATAATCTTAGCTATTGGTAATAACTCTATTTACTGCTACCCATGCTGTCAAGGCAATAAGCGAAAATCTGATTCGGTCGGTAAAGGTTTTGGGGACGGTTCGCGATACGGTTGGGCAGTTTTATAAAGTTCAATTCGTCTGCGAATTCGCCGAGCTAAGTCTTTTTCGCTGGAAGACCGGGCTAATTTAAACGCTTTTTCAGCAGTCTCTATTGCTTCGGCAAAATTGCCGGCAGCAGCATAGGCAACAGCTAAAGTGTCAAGTATTTGCGGCTGTTGGTATCCAGTAAGCTGACAAGCTCTTTGAGCAAGCTTAACAGCTTCGGTGGGATTCTGAAATTTTTTATCTTCGATAGTAGCCAAAATCCAAGTCAGATTGTTCAGCGCCTCAACCTGATTTGGTTGAAGTCTCAACAATCTGTAATAATAATCAATTGCTTGCCGAATTCGCCCCAGTTCAAAGAGGTTGTGGGCGAGACTAATATTGGCCTCGGTATAATCGGGTTTCAAAGATAAAGCCAGGGCACATTGTCTGGCGGCCATGTCGAGCCTGCCATGGCGATAATAAGCAATTCCCAGATTATAGTGTGCCTCCGGCCAATACGGTCTTATTTCCACAACCCTGTTTAAGTGCTCAACAGCTTTGTTGAGTTTATCCTGCTTGATAAATTCCATACCAAGATTGAAGTGCGAGGTATCATCATCCGGACTTAGCCTAACTGACTCCAACCATTGTTCAATGGCCAAGTCGGTCTTACCCAGTCGGTTAAACGCCATGCCCAGGTTATTATGAGCCCTGTGAAAATCAGGTTTAAGCTTCAACACTTCGTTAAAGCATTCGACAGCTTCATTGATTTTGCCGAGTTCAAGAAGTGCCAAACCTTTATTATTATAAGCATCGTGATAGCGCGGATTTATTTGCAGAGCCTTGTCAAAATGCAGAACAGCCTCGGCGAACCGACTTTCAGTTGAGAGCATATATCCATAGTTGTAGTGCATAGTGAAGTTGTTCTTGGTTGCTTTAAGGGTATGTTCGAAGAGAGTAAAGCTGTTTCGCCAGTGCCGTAACTGCATTCTGGTACAGAGTAACATTCCAGTGAGCACTACGCAGGCTGTTATTGCAAGTCCTATTTTTTGATATCGCCACGTAGTTAAAATTTCAGAAGCACCCCAGGCAATCATAATAAAAATCCCGATCGACGGCAGATAAGTGTAGCGGTCGGCTATAGCTTGTACGCCAAACTGTACCAACCCAATGACAGGAAGCAGAGTTCCAAGATACCACAGCCATCCGACCAAAAGATAACATCGCTTTCGGGCAGTATAAATTACACCGGTTGATATGGCAGTCAGGATTAAAAGTGAAACCATTGTCTGCCATAAGGGCAAACTACCTCCAAGGTGAGGATACAAAACCGCCAAGCGTGTCGGATAAATCATTTTAAGGATGTAGGCAAGATATGAAACAATCGCATTAGATACACGGGCAATTAGAGAAATATCCACCCCGGTATCCATTTCCATCGCACGCCTTTGAACGATAAAGGTAATTACGCTTGAAACCAACATAAGTACAAACAAAGGAATCTTCTCAATAATCAAACGAGAGGTTTTCAAGATAGAGATACCGGTACCGCCTAATTCGGATTGTGACGACAGTTCAACTCGGAGTGGCGATGGCAGTTGAAACCGTCGCAAAGGCCAATAGTCCAGCAGAAGCAGTACGAACGGCAAGGTCACGATCATCGGTTTGGCCATCAAACCCAGTCCAAAAGCTAAAAATACCAATAAATACCAGCCAATACCAGGATGTTTTGTGTATCGAATGTAAGCGGATATGGTTAACATCCAGAAAAGACCACTCAAAACATCCTTGCGTTCAGAGACCCAGGCAACAGATTCGACATGCAAAGGATGCAGTGCAAAAACTGCAGCTACAAAAGCACTGGGCCAAATCCGGCCAGTCATTTTTTTCAAAAGCCAAAACAGCAATACTGTATTGGCTATATGAAACAATAAGTTAATCAGGTGGTGCCAAAAGGGCTCTGCGCCAAAGAGCTGACAATCCAGCATATGGCTAAGCCAGGTCAAAGGGTGCCAGTTAGACAAGTATGTTGAGGTAAAGGCCCATGCAACCGATTTGTGAGCGAGTCCCATCTTGACTAAGGGGTTCTGGGTTACATATTTATCATCATCAAAGCCGACAAAATCATTATGTCGCATCGGTTCATAGGCGATAAAACCGGACAATATCAGAACAAGATAAATCAGGACAATGCAATATCTGTTCGATGTTTTATCCATCTATTTAGGAAACAACTTTGATTTGATAAGATTCATTTTGGCCAGTCGGTATGTCAAGGCCGTCCTCAAACATCCAAAACCATATTTGATACTTCGCTTAAGATTGATGGACGATGCATCGGTGAAATATTTGGTCGGGCAACTGACCTCTGCGATAGTGTTGCCATACCACAGTATCTGGGCCAGCATCTGGTTGTCGAACACGAAATCATCGGAATTGGCTTCGAGAGGCAACTTTTCTACAAGCTGACGGGAAAAGGCTCTATAACCGGTATGGTATTCGGAGAGTTTTGCTCCAATTAGGATATTTTCTGCAAGGGTCAGAAAGCGGTTTGCGATGTATTTCCAAATCGGCATTTTCCCTTTCAAGGCGTAACCTCCGAGGACTCTGGAGCCGAGTACACAAGGATAAAGCTCATTGCCAATTATAGACGCCATCGCCGGTATCAACTTTGGTGTATATTGATAATCGGGATGTACCATAATAATGATATCGGCGCCCTGCTGTAATGCGAGTTTGTAGCAGGTTTTCTGATTTGCACCATAACCGAGATTATTCGGATGTGTATGGACAATTGTGTTGGGTAGTTCGGCAGCTATAGCAGATGTCTGGTCCTGACT
>CAZTKW010000560.1:0-3056 GCA_964614315.1 uncultured Pirellulales bacterium | reverse complement strand
CCATAATTTCGGCCATCATAATGTGGCCCATCATATCGGGATGGAAGTGGTTTGCCAGCGGCGTCCATGTGTAAGGTTTGCCGCGGTATGTCATCCACTTTGTGATATCGACATAAGCGACCTGGTGGGTGGCGGCGAATGTCTGCATTTTGACGGAAATCTGTTCGGCGTAGTCGAACAAATTTGTTTCACCAAGTGTGGGTGACATAATGATAATCTGGTTAGTGTGTGTCTTTGCCTCAGCGATGAGGTCGGCAGTATTGCTGAGCCAGGTGTCAATCTGGGATTCGGAGGTCATCCATGCGAGGTCATTTGCTCCGAATTCGATGATGATAAGGTCTTCGGGCTGGGCGGTGGCGAGGTCAGCTGCGACGACAGATTTTGCCATGCTGCTTGTCCATCCGCCGTAACCTAACTGTACATAGTCGATGTCAGTGTAGCCGTATCGCGCCTTCAGGAGGCGTGCGAGGTGACTGAAATAGAGGTATTGAGCGGCGGTGGAAGAGCCTATCCACCAGTTTCCTCGGTCGGCCTGAGCTCCGGCGGTTACGGAATCACCGAATGCGTAAATGGTGAAGTGCTGCTGGAGGTTGAGGCGCTGGCGTGTTGGGGCCAGAGTATCTGCACCGCCGACAAGATATGAGGTGTTTATAACCTGGTCCTGGCCGGTGGTTGGCGTGATGTGAGGGTTTGTGCCGAAGTCCGGTGTTTCTGAGCCGATTCGGTCTATGATGTACCAACCATCCTGTGCGGGCGGGGAGTTTAGCCATATCTCGAACTGCCAACCGCCGATGTCGGGGTTTGCCGGACTGCCGCCAAAAGCTGACCAGGGGATGTCGATTTTCTGCCAGTCGGTAGAGATTGCGAACTGGTGTGCGTTGTTTATGTTCAATGTAAGATTAGTTGAGGCTTTGGCGTACATAGTGAGGCCTGCTGAGCCGATGGGGAATACGTCTGAGGATTCATCGTCCCACACTTCCATTGAGAAGCCGCCTTTTGCGCCGGCGAGGAAATCAACTCTCATTGCGACTTCGTCTGTAACGGAATCTTTAGTAGCATGCAGGCGTGTATTTATGGGATAGAGGTCAGCGGTGGTGGTGAAGAGTGGGCAGCACCACAGGCCGGTATGGGTTTCCATGTTGTCAGAGTTTCTTTCCATCGGCTTAAATTCGAGGGGGGTTGTGAGCCAACAACCATCAGGCCATTGGGAGGCGAGTACGGAAAAATCCTTAAAGTCGATAATTTCGTCATCGTACATATCGGCCTGGGAATAGTCGCCGCCCAAGAGCCAATCATCGGCGAGAATTGTGAGCGAGTCAATACATTCGGCGGCGTCGGCGCCGGCGGATATTAACGTCGGCAAGAACATTGTCAAAAATAAGAGTGATAACAATATGTTCTGCATGAATTAGTCCTTTGCTGCTTTTACTTGCAGTTTTTATGAAGAGGAACGGTTGTAACAAATAGTTCTTACTCGAACACCCAAACACGACGTTTTTAACACCATATTCCTCCTGTTAGTTATAATGAGAACATTATACCAGAATTGAGAGCAAAAAGGAGAAAAAAACTTGTTCAGTTGTTAGAAAGGAGGCATTCAACAGCGGGCGGACAGCGTTTTTAAGCCGTCCGGCTGAGCAATTGCCCGGCCTTTTAGAGCATAGTAATTATTTTTTCGTTACTTCCGCCTGCTCATATTGAACTGGTGGCGATTTTGCTTTCGTTTCATCCTGTGGAATTGTTTTGGTTTTCTGTGTGGCAGCGTTTTCTGCAATCTTTTTTACGAGGCTGCGCAGGTCGCTTTCGATTTTATCCCGGAATTTTAGTTGATTTTTCTCGACGGTGTTTATTTTAGCAGTGACCTTCTGATTTGTTTTTTGGTTATTTTCAGCGATTTTTCGGACTTCGAGGATATTATTGTCGAGGCCGTCAATTTTTTCGGTGATGGCCTGTTCGGTGTTTTCTATTTTTTCAAGCATTTGGTTCTGATACAGGTCAGTTCTTTGTATTGCCTTTTCGAACAGTTGGTGTTTATTTTGTTCGAGTTCGGTTAGTTTTTCGGCGGTTTTTTGATTTTCATATTGATTGGTTTTAATCATCTTTTGTATAGCGAGTAGATTATTCTCAACAGCAAGAATGTTTTCCGAGAGTTGTTTTGAATCCTGCCGGAGCTTTTGCTGTAACAGAAGCTGATTATTTTCGATAGCTTCGGCATTATTTCCTAATTGCCGGTCAAGAGCGGCGGTCTGTTGCTGCAGTTGGTTGCGGCTGTTTTTAAGCTCATCCAAATCTCGGGCAGTTTCCTGATCCTTTGTTTTAAGCTGTTGTTCCAATGTTTGGATGTTCTGTTTAGCCAAAGCCCTATACTGAGCAATAAGACTGGTATTATTTTCAACGGCATCTTTTAGATTCTGTTCATTATTTTGAATTGAGGATTTGTTATCAGCGATTTTTTGAAGATTATACTCCAACTGCCGGTGAAGCTTTAGCTGCCTTCTCTCAAGCCTGGCCAATCGCCTGGTGCAGCCGCTACTCGATATGATGATGGTTACTAATATGATTACAGTTGAAATTTTTTTTAAGATACGACGCCTCCTCTGCTGTTTCCTTACATTTTTCATTTTAGAAGTTCCTTTCTGATAGAGTGTTTATGATTTGGCTTCGATATTATAAAACCCTCTGTCCTTCGTCAATAAAGAAAGCGGATAATTTTTTTTACAGCGTGGAGCTATATTTTTTATTTCGGCCTGAAGAGATGAAAAACTTTATTTTTATAGGACTGGTGGTTTTGCATCTTTAGGTTGGTGAGTCCGGCTTTTGTGGATTTTTTTCAGCAAACAATTGGCATAAGACCGGCAAGTTGAGCAGAGAGTCTGCAAAAAGAAGGTATTATTTGGCATTGGCCGGCACAAAAAGCTGGTAAATTTTCCTGCAAAAACCCGTAAAATTACGAGTTGTATTCTTCAGCTTTAATTGTTAAGTTTGCATGTTAGAGATGGAATAAAATATGTCTACAAGGACTGCTGGTTAGTTCTTAAACGACGTATTGGAATTGG
>CAZTKW010000559.1:0-3064 GCA_964614315.1 uncultured Pirellulales bacterium | reverse complement strand
TGTCGATTGGTGTCCCAGTATTCGTCCGGGACTATTCCGCCAGTGACTTTGATTGTAGCGGGCGTAGAATAGTCTTCCTGGGCGAAGTCCACCATCATACAGCTTATTGTCCAACCCTGGCTTGCGACGGCATCGAGAAATTTTCCGCCGCCTTCTGTCATTGCCGGGCCAGAGTTAAGATGGACATACTCGATTTTTAACTCTTGGCTGAGTCTTTGAAGAGTACCCAAATCATCTTTTATCGACCAGCTGCAAACACCTACCGGCCATTGGTCAGATTTAATCATGTCAGTTTTACCTTTTCTCCTGAATCTGCGGATTGTTTTTCCGCCAATATTATTTTTACCGAGTTTTCCGACTGTTGAGGTGTAGTTATTTCCGGTACGTCCTCACCAGCCACAGCTTTTGCAAAATGAGCAATTTCACGGGAATAGCCGTCACCGGGCAGTACTTCGGGCGTGAAGGCATCGGCATCCGCCGGGCAAATCTTAAAAGCAGGGTCGCGAGTGCAGTCGTAGAATATTACGGCTTTGTCGAGAACGATGTTAAAACTCATTTCGAATCCGAAACTCGGCGACATAATCCAGCCGCCCTCGGCGGTAATAACACAATCCTCATCGCAGTAATACTGCGTGACTATATGGCCGTAACCACTACTCGGGCCCTTTGTACCTTTGCTGCAGACCGCTTTGGGCATTCCAAAAAGATACTGCACGTAGTCGGAATCGTGAATGTGCAAATCAAGAAGGGCACCGCCGCTTTTTGCCTCGTCCATCAACCAGTTATCCCACGACCATGTTGGGGTCAGAGACAACCTTTGAAAAGTGGCTGCCTTAACTTTGCCGTATTCTCCCGAGTCGATAATTTCTTTCGCCTTGACGTATTCCGGCCAGAAGCGGATGCAGTGACCTATCTGCAGAATTTTTCCGCTTTTTTTGGCGGCTTCCTTCATCTGCCCGCATTGCTCTGTGGTGGGGGCCATCGGTTTTTCGCAGAGTGTATTGACGCCAGCCTGCAAAGCTTTGGTGGTATATTCTGTGTGCATATAAGTCGGCAGCGTAATCGAAACGGCATCCAGTTTGGCCTCGGCCAGCATCTTGTCAAAATCGGTATAAAGCTCAATGCCGGTCAAATCGAGAGGCTTTTCTGCGCCCTCGATATTGCCGGCCGCTCCGCCGCCGCCTTTAAGTTTTGCTTCGTCGATATCACAAATCGCAGCCAACTTTACGTTCTCAAGGGCCTGATAGCACTTGGAGTGCATATTGCCCATAAATCCCAGACCTGTTACACCTACTCTTATCATCTTTTCTTCTCCTTTATTTGAAGATTTTTTTCATTGCTTTTGCAGTTTTTTCGGGTCTGCCCGGGGCAAACGGGAGCATTTCACTGGTAACATAGCTGTCATAGCCCACGTCGGCCAGTGCTTTTTTAACCGCTTCAAAATCCACATCGCCTTCGAGCAAATCCACAAAGCCATCCACCGTGCCGACGGAGAGCTTGAAGTCCTTGATGTGCACGCGTTTAATTCTCTTGCCGAGAATCTTAATCCACTGGTCGGGAAAGCCGGTCAGCAGGACATTGCCCACATCGAAATATGCGCCCACCATATCGGAGCCGAAACTGTCAATAAAGTCCCGCATCTCCAGTGGACTCAGAAGGAATTTGTTCCATACGTTTTCAATACCAATCGCGACGCCGGTTTTTTCGGCAACAGGGGCGAGTTGTGCGACGGCTTCTTTTGCACGCTCGTAGCAGACGTCGTAAGGTATTACCTCGGCATCGGGCAAAAAGAACACGTCCACTGCACCGGGCACGAAAAGATATGCATCGGTGCCGAGCCAGTTGGTAACCTGCAGTGCCTTTGCGGTAAAGTCGATAATTTTCTTTCTGACGTCGGGGTCATTTGCGCTTGGCGAGCAGCCCCAGCTTTCACCGCTGGCAACACTGGAGATTTCTATGCCGATTTTCTTAGCGTCAGCGATGATATCTTCGCACTGGGCCTGCGTGGTGTTGTGTGTCAGAACTCCCTGGCTTCCAATGGCCAACTCGATTGCGTCGAAACCGAGGTCTTTTGCCTCCTGCATCGCTTCGGCTATTGGTCTTTTGGCTTCGAGTCCGCCTTCAAACATCCAGTAACTTGCACTAATCTTCATTTTTCATTCCTCTTAACAATTTGTTCTTATTACAAGTTTGATTTCAGTTCTTATTTCATTTGCAGTTTTCCCCAGGATTTGACCAAAAAGATTGTAGCGAGGACACCGACGACGGTACAGATAATCGCGGGGACAAGTTGAGAGTACATAAAGAATCCGAAACCGAAGACAATAGAGAAAACAGCAAAGCATCCTGCCAGCATGCAGAGGATACCGAGCGGCAGGTCGCCGGGCTTGGCCTTTTCGTCGAAAGTTTCGCCTTCTGCCTCAGCTTCGCGAATAACCTTGTTCCAGCCGGGACCGCCCGGACGGACCAGACGATAAAAACTGCGCAGTGTCTTGTCGTCGGCGGGCCTGGTCAGGAAAGTAACAGCCATCCAACTGGCCGTTGTTATACCGACACCTATAACCAGCCTTATCTGTTCGGGTATAGGCGGAAGGCCGAGCTTTTCGTGAATTATTATCAGATACACAGCCGCAAAGAAGGAGACAATCATACCGGTTATTTCGGCCCATGCATTTATTCGCCACCAGAACCATCGCAGGATAAATATTGAACCTGTTCCTGCACCAATCTGAAGTAAAATATGGAAGGCCTGCAGGGCGTTTGAGAGAACCATGGCAACCACAAAGGCCAGTACCATCAGCATGAGAGAAGAGATTCTGCCGACCAGAACGAGTTCTTTTTCTGGTGCTTCGGGTTTAAGAAAACGTTTATAGAAGTCATTTACGATATAAGAAGAACCCCAGTTAATATGCGAGGCCATTGTTGACATATAAGCGGCGATGAGGGATGCGACGACCATTCCCAGTAGTCCGTGGGGTAGATAGGTCAGCATAGCCGGATATGCTATATCGTTTTTGACAATATCAGGGTTAACGTGCGGGAACCGTGCCTGGAGTGATGCCAG
>CAZTKW010000558.1:0-3079 GCA_964614315.1 uncultured Pirellulales bacterium | reverse complement strand
TACCTCAAAATTTGGGGATAGACCCCAATAAGGAACAGGGAGGTCTTTCGGTCGAAATTCACGTTCTATTTGCGGTTGGCATAGAAATATCAGAGCGGGTAATGAAAGAATATGAGGTAGACAGGACGTACAGTCCTGGTCTATGTGAAGTGACTGTCTGCAGCGAACCCAAGCACGAGAAAGTACAAGAGTGCGATTGTCGGGAAAAACTACAGTTTTGTTTGCATATTGCAGAACACACAGACGACATTTTCCAAGTACTACAAAATGAGGGGATTGATCCTGCCGCAGCACTGAAGATGTTGAAGCGGTATACACTAATTACCCATCCGAGGAGAAAGGAATATCCATGTGACTTCGAACCCATAGGTTGGAAACACTGCGGGGGGCTTGTGGCTACGTATGCCAATGCTCCTGGGAATACGTTGCCGATAATTTGGGGAAATGACGGTGATGTGAAATGGTATCCTCTATTTAGTCGGTACTTCAATCCCTGGGACGAGGGGGTCAAGAAGAATCTTCATTGCGAGGGGGACCCGCTGAAATGTATTTTAGCGCCAGGAAAAGGTTGTAGTAGACTGTCGATTTGATTTCAGAACACAACTGCCGAAAGTGGAAGCCAAAAGCGGACTGTTACATCTGAGGAACGTCATGACCTGTTTCAAACCCTCGGATTCGAACTTCCCGCCTCATCTCATATCTCTCCTTATCAATTCTAATCGCATATTCCCCCAGCTGCGTTCCAAAGATGTTGCCCAAGAACAGAACTTGTTCAAAGATAGCCTGCATAAACCACAGCCAAACTTCAGAAGGAATTACTGTGTTTCTGCTGGTTCAGTGAGATTTCGGTAATGTACCGAACACGATAAAACCTGTTTAATACCCTTAAATGCAATGACAAAGGTATAAGTCAAAAGTGTAGCGGTTCGGTTTTTATCAGTTCTTGTTGGACAACTATTAAATAGCAAAAACACCATCTGCTGGCTTTTTTAACTTGTTATCAGATAAGTGCTTAGGTGAGATTGAAAATTAGTTAGTGCAAAAAAATGAAAAAATAGTTCTTTTTACGACATTTTTTTCTTGACACGCCTTATGATAACAGGCATAAAATACACGAAATAGATTGTTGCTTACCCCTGATGGAGTGAGAGGACACGTAAGTTTTCCTCCTAAATGGGGATGAGAGGTACCTTAGATTCCTCGCTGTTTTTGACGGCAAAAATGTGTGCTTATCAGAAAACAGGATGTAACTAAGTAGAAAATGTGTTTTGAAGAGCTTGCTTATATGAGGAGTGGTTCTTTAGCAAAACGCGAATGGTATGTTTTAATCCACCTCATGAACGGCTTATTATGGCGTTATATGCTCACTGTTCCTATGTTCTAAATAGTGGTTTAGAACTGAAAGGGTTTGGTTATGTTGGCTAAAAAATTTAGCAAAATAGTAAGTATTTGGCTTTTAGCTTGCTCAATAGTGATGTTTTCCGACAGCGCAGCTGACTCTGCCGAGGATAAACAAGCCTCACAAGGGCTAAAAAAGACCCGGGTTGGCGGAGGTGGCACAGCTAGCACATCCAACAATATTGGCTCAAATAGACGTATTGTGAAGAAAAATACCGCTAAGTCAGTTACAAGACCCAAAACTGCTCGAAAAACTTTGGGGGTAAATCGCCATCCTATGGCAGTTCCGGAAAAGTTTCCCAAGGATGGTGTATACCTCTGGTGTGATCCTGATGGACTTTGGACAATGTTTTGGAAGGGAAAGCAAAAACTTGCTATATATGCCACTATCACAACTGCAAAACCTTTAATAGTCAAAAACGCAGTAAAATCGAAAACAAAGAAGTTGGAAACCCACCCTAATAGCTTGGAAATTTCCAGCTATCCCAACTCACGTATTGGTATTGTTCAATTTGCTTCGCTAGATGACTCTGTTCAGTTTAATATACTAATTAACGGCAAGAGTGATCCAAACAGTATCTTTGTTGGTTCGCTCCTCAACAATCCTACGCAATTTCCCCTGAAATTGAATACACGTTGGCTATCTCACGACGTAGCAACGGGTACTAACACAGTCAAGCGTGAAGAATCCCAAGGAGTAGCTGTCCCCAATAAAAGCGTTGTGATGTATTCAAACAAAATAGCTGTCGTTGCGGGGGGACACGGTGATGGTGGCTCTGGAGGAAATAAGACGGAAAAAGCCAAAAGATGAAGTCCTTTAAATTGTGATTGAAATCCAATAGGGTTGAACTTTAAAACCAAATTAGTTTGTGAAACTACTTTTTATAAACCAGAATTTATTGTAGGTGCAATAATCATGAACAACAGAATTAACCCGAAAGTTTCACTGTTACGGCCCAAGGGCATTGCCTTAATTACGTTTATTTTTTTAGTTTTATGCCTCTTACCCACAATATCTTTTGCTGAAAGTGCACAGCATTGGATTACGTTAGCTGAGAACGCTTGCATCTCTGAGGAGAGTTATAAAGTAAGCCGGAAGACAGATATGTACAAAGAAACTTTTGATAAAAACAAAAACGCTATGACCAAGAAACTAATAAGAAAAGGCAGTGCTCGGCTTGAGTATACAAAAAAGACAGGTTTGAAGCCACTACCACCCATGAAGACTAAGAGTGAGAGTTCTGCATCCCTAAAACCCTCAGTTTTTACAGTCGACGTTGGTCATATGCTGCAAAAAATGGAGGGTAAAGCCCAATGGGTATTGGAAAACGAGAATGAGTCTCTTGATGGACAGCTCTGTGTAGTCTTGAGTTCATCAGGAGAAAAATGGCTCGTACGCCTTTGGATACGAAAAAAGGACGGTGCGATCTTGCGGTACGATCAGTATATCAACAACAAGTTCCTTGGTACGAGTACGATTGAATATGACAAGCCAAGACAAGGAAAATACTTTCCTGTAAAGACAACTACGAAATTCAATTTAACTAACCATATTGTCACTCAGCAATATTATGACTACTCTTTCGTAAAACCAGAAAAATAAGTTTGGCTATTGAAATATACAGAGAAAAGGACGGATAGAATAATGCTCAATCTTGCGGGTAAGTCTGTGTCTGGTGCG
>CAZTKW010000557.1:0-3079 GCA_964614315.1 uncultured Pirellulales bacterium | reverse complement strand
ACTGTCCAAAGGGTACTCCGTAAGCATCCAAGTCTATTACATCGAATTTACTCAAATCCATTCCCTTCAGGAATTTCAAATTATCGCCTTTAAGATATATCCCTTCCTTATTTTTCTTTTCTATACTGACTATACTAAACCTTTTACTACCCTTTAATTTCTTTACTTTTTCCCACAACCGGGAATTACCCGCAAAACAATCCAAAACACTGATTTCTTTTTTGGCGGGGAGTGATTCGCATCGCAAAATTACCTTTTCCGCAAAATGAGAATTATCTGTTCTTTTAGTTGCTTGATTGTTCATATTCTATTTCTTCGTATTCTCTAATTTTTTCCAAAAGTTCTTTTACCTTTACAAAACTATCTAGAGGAATGGATAGAAGAATATGCACCTTCTTGAAAGCTATTATCTCTTTTTCCTCTGGTTCTTTAGGAGTCCAGGTCATCAACTCCTCTATTTCGTCTTCCCCGAATCCCGTTAATTCTAAGTCAAACTCCCCGTCATCCAGTTCAGTCATCAAATCAGCCAGCCTGGTGAAGTCCCAATCCCCCTGTATCTTATTGAGAGCCACATTCAGGGCTTTTTCTCTTCTCTCGTCCAGGTCAACCACGGATACTTGCCATTCTTTTATTCCTTTGTCCTTAAGTATTTTCAGTCCCTGGTGACCTCCTACTAAATTGCCGCTTCTTTTGTTCCAGACAAGAGGCATAACATAGCCAAACTCTTCTATGTTTCTTTTTAATTTCTCATACTCGGGATCGCCAGGTTTCAAGTCCTTCCTGGGATTGTACAAGGCGGGCTTTATTTCCGACAGTTTCATTCGTTTAATTTCCATTATCCCCCCTACCTATATCAACCGTTTTTATTTCCACTAATCTCTCCTTATAAAATAATGACCATTTTTGCAACGATAACAATGTTTTCCAAGTTCATCTATAGCATCCTTAAATCTTAACACATCATTTTCACCACAATATGGACAAATACCGTTCCATTGCTTTTCCGTATCAGCCAAAAAGTCCTCATATTCCCAGCTCATATTTTTAATAGCACCTTTATTCCCTTAATATTCCCTTGAATGCTTCTAGGTTTTCAAAAATATTACCAACAATCTCAATCCGTTTTCGATAGACTGATAAGCCCAAAAATATCTCGTTTTTAGCTTTCCCTATATAGCCCCCTTCCCTCCAAACAATCTCATAAAAATAATCCTCATAACCCCTAAATTTTATTATATCTCCTCCATACATTTCCTTGCCGTTTTTATCAGGAAGCCCAATAAACCAAGTTATAATGTATTTTCGGTAATCACCCTGGCCTACACCGTCTACAATCTCATGCACAAAATTCTCCTCGAACCAGTAAAAATCGTCAATATATTCCATTCCGCCCTTTTCTGAATATGCCCTAAACTTTTCTTTCATTGTTTTCTCCTTCCCTCGACTCAATAATCTTATCCAGAAATTGATTATATTCCTTCTTGGTTATAGATAAACCATTTTTGAAAAAAATTTCATTTATGTGAACTACCGTCTCTTTATAGCCGAGCGGATTTTCAGCAGTCAAAGGAGTATATTCTCTTATAGTAATTGGACATCGTGAACAGAAATAAACATCTTTATTCATCTCATTCCTCTCTCACTCAATAATCTTGTCCAGTATCATCAATTCTAACGGTAATTGGATATTTTGCCTTCCCCACTGTTTCCTCAATATACTCCCAGATTCTAGCAGTAAGCTCGCTTATCTCCATCAAAGGTCTTACATAACCTGGCCCCTGCGTCCCCTTTACGTAATCCGTAATTATTTTTTCTATTTTTGACCGTTCTATTCTTATTTTTTCCACTTATTATATCTCCTTTCACTCATTTATGTTACCTCTTTCTTTGCTGCCCCGCCAAGTTTTACCTTGCGTGCGCCCTTGCCGGCAGGACGCAACGGGGCAGATTATAAATCCCAATATTGCCTAACTATCATCTGTAATCTAGCCGCAAATTCCTTTAATTTTTCGTATTGTATAGGCTCAAATTTCCTTAAATATTCTAGATGCTTGTTCTGCTCTGCCAAAAATTCCTGCCCAGCTAATATTTTAAGATATGTCTTTTGAGAAAGAGCTTTTGGCCTCTCGGATAAATCATAGAATCCTTTTGGCATTAGGTCACCTCCTCTGGCTTTGTTTTATCAACTTCATTCAAAAACTCAATTTCTTAATTAAGTCCTGTTCATATACTTCTTTACCGTCAAAAAATACTCTTCCATCATCAAACCAAGTATTCTTAAATTTTATGACGTGAAAGCCCAAATACCCCCAGTCCTCATCTATTCCCCTTCTTATCCATTTATCTAAATTTTTAAAAAGTTTTAATTGCCAAAACTTCAAACAACTATTTCTAGTTTTAATCTCCAATAGCATAACTTTTTTAGTTTTATAATTATAAAGTATAAAATCCAAATCAGTGACTAGATAACCAGTGCTTGTGCTTTCTGGTAAAAATTTTCTTATCCACCCACTAAAAGTTAAGTCTCTAACACCTGTTATTTCTTGCTTAGTCATTTTTTAAACACCAATAAATCACGATGCAATACAAGTATTATTTTTTCCTCTTTTGCAATATTTACTTGCTGGGCGTTATATTGTTGCGTTGAATAAGGAACAATCACGTGATTCTCAAAATCTAAATATTTAGTTAGTAAACCAAACAGTTTGAAAGCATGCGGTTCAACTTTTCTATCATTTCGCCATTGAGTATTCTGAATTAAAAGGGCTAAAGTGAATGAATCATATTTTTTATCTAAATTGCTAAATAAAAGACCAAGGGATTCATAGAATTTATCCAATGGCATATTAGCTAAATCATCAGAATCATCAGAATATTTTCCTTCCGCCTGTTTCCAATAAGGAGGGTCAAGAAATATAAAATCTGGTTTAATCTCTGGAAGTTCTTTTATAACATCTATTTTCTTAATAAAATCTCTCTGTGGTGTTAAGTCAGTGGAGTAACATTGACGCTTCATTTTTTGACAAACATCATTAACCAGACCACTCCCTGCAAAAACATCAAAAACTAAACCACCTTC
>CAZTKW010000556.1:0-3080 GCA_964614315.1 uncultured Pirellulales bacterium | reverse complement strand
ATATAGCAATGGTTTCTCAAGAGGTATATCTGGAAGATGTTAACGAGATAATTTTCGATATAAAACTCGGCACTGAATACTCCTATATTCCGTGGGATTCGCAGAGACGCAGTGCGGTTTTACTGATTGACGATGATGTTGTCTGGGATTCGGATGTGCTGGGTGTGGGCGCAAATGGTGAATATCGAGATATAACCGTCGATGTCAATGGGCAGTACGGTGCAGGTTTGCACAAATTGTCATTAGCTATCAGAACCGACGTAGACGAAGGAAATCCCCTCTGGCAGGATTGGGCGCAGTGGGATTTCGTCAGGTTCGATACCCACTGTGAAGGTTTCGGGTATCTGCGGGCTGATTTAAACTACGATTGTTATGTTAACTGGCCTGATTTGGAGATATTGGCTGAGCAGTGGTTAGAGGAACCATCGGCCGAGAGATACGATTTATTTGTAGACGATGAAAATATTATCGATTTATACGACTTTTCAGTTCTGGCCGAAAGTTGGCTGGACAGCAGCTATTGGCAGCCGGACCAATTACTGGATATGGACCGAAATAATGACGGCATAGTTAATTTCTTTGACTTTGCGTTTCTTGCCGAAGACTGGGAGCTTGAAAGCGTTGATTACGATGATATTAACAAGCTGGCTGAGCAGTGGCTTGAAACAAACTGGATATACGAGTTGTGGTAGGCAGCGGTTAATAATTTAAATAAATTTATAAAAGGAGATAGCCGTGAAGCGCAAAAGAGCAGGATTTACGGTTGTTGAAATACTGACGGTTGTAACAATAATCGCAATATTGTTAGGCGTGCTGATACCAGTTCTGAGTATGGTGCGCAACTTTGCACAAGAAACAAAGCAAAAGGCCCAGCTTGCCGGCATCGAGCTGGTGCTTCTGGCCTTTCGAAACGACTATGGTGACTATCCACCGTCAGACAATAACCTTCTGACCAGCCCCGATTACTGCGGCGCACAAAAACTGGCCGAAGCCCTCCTGGGCTGGGACCTGATGGGATTTCATCCAAAGTCAGCCTGGAGAGCGGACGGATATGATGGACTGCCTGTTGGTTTGGGTCAGTGGACATACGACCCGGACAAGATAAGAGATCTTAATCCGGCAGATACCATTTTGGACACTTTTACTGAGCGGGTAGGACCCTATCTGGAACTTGGGACAGCTAATGCGTTTCAGCTTGGTACTACTATCGGCCCTCCCACACGCTATGGACTGTATGATATTCCCGACCGCTTGGCCCCGAATACTTATGTGCTTTGCGATACGTTCAGCGTAAAGAATATAACCATAACCACCGGGCCTGCCGGCAAGACTGTTACCCGTAAGGCAGGCACACCGATTCTTTATTACAGGGCAAACACTTCCAGCAAATATGAAGTGGGCGTAGGGTTTTGGGACCAGCAGATTTACAATATGAGAGATAACACTCCTCTTGTTGAAGCTCTCCCAAGTATTAAAGATGATACCGTCAACCACCCGCTTGGCAACAGCACCAATAACTATGAGACATGGTGTAACACAATCATAGACCCGCAGGTGAAGGCTGCAACGGGAAAAGACTGGCCTTATAATCCTGATTCATACATATTGATTTCAGCGGGTATAGATGGTCTGTACGGGACTGGGGACGATATTACTAATTTTGGAAAATAAGCTTTAATCGGCATATTTGGCGGTCTAAAGCTATGAATAACAACAGATACAAAAACGGCGTAACGCTTGTCGAGATTCTGACCGTGGTGGTCATTATTGCGATTTTGGCGTCGATGGTGGTCGGCATCGCCACCCGTCTTGATAACAAGGCCAAGGAGCAGCTTGCCCAAAATACTATTGGGATTATTGCCGACGCCCTCGAGCAGTTCGCCGATTACGAGTACAGCTACAACAATGTCAATTACTCGGAATTTAAGTTTCCGCTGGACTGCAATGATTTCACACAGGCCCAGCTTGAAGCTGCACTGGTCAGTGAATTGGACCCTTTTAGCTCATTGGGTGTGAGCGTCTCGATTTTGCCTGACAACAACCCTGATCGCAGGAATGAATATTCTGGCAGTGAGGCGCTGTATTTCTTTTTAAGTAAAGTTCCTGAGTGTCGAAAGACCCTGGAGAGAATCGACAGCTCGCTGATAACCGATGAAGATGACGGTGGCAATCAAATGACAATCGAAATCGATGTAGCCGGCACTGTCAAAGCCTATCCATTGAAGAGATTTGTTGACCCCTGGCTCGAAAGGGGCAAAAAGAGCAGAACCGGCAGGACACTGCGGTATGACTATTACGACGAATTCTTGTTTCCGCCGAACCCTGATACAAGAAGGGCTTTTCCTGTAATTACGTCGGCCGGGCCTGATGGAGAATTTGATACGTCGGATGATATAACGAGCAGATAAAAAATGAAAACAAAACCGAGACAATCCGGTCTTACACTTGTTGAGATGACAACTGTCATTGCGATTGTGGCGCTGCTTACCGCTTTTGCGATACCGGCTATGCGCACGTTCTTTGATTCGCTTGGTTCGGCGGGCAATGTAAAGGGTATGATAAGCGCCGCTATGGCCTCGGCCCGCGCCATCGCAGCCAAAGAGCAAAGGTATGTCGGCGTCCGGTTCCAGCAGGATTTAGAAGGCCATCAATATATGGTCTTTGTAATACAGGACTCAGATATAGGGGCATATTCTTTCCGGGTGGTTGAAGGCATCCAGCCGGTCAAACTGCCCGACAATATCGGCGTGATGGATTTGATTCGTGTGTACCGAGATTACAATCCGGGCAATAATCAGACTTATATTACCGGGGAAACACTAATTAGAAGCGATACGATGATTGCCAATCAAAGCGATCTTACTGATACTACAACTTTTTCGATTGTTTTTTCGCCAACCGGTAAGATGGTAATTCATGAAATACGTATAAGGAATAGGGATGGTTTTGTAGACAGCACAAGCGACTTGAACATTAGTTATGACGATGTTTTCAACAAGATACAGCAGGTAGATCAGAATCATGCAGGTTATGACATAAATGCCAACCCTCCAGGGGCTGGAATGTTCTATCAGGATGAT
>CAZTKW010000555.1:0-3085 GCA_964614315.1 uncultured Pirellulales bacterium | reverse complement strand
GGTTCCTGGCTTGACCATTGTCAGTCGAAAAACGCCAGATGTTGCCCCTGCTCGTGGTCGAAATGCCAACCTCGTCGACTCGCCAATAGATAACACTGTCAAATTCAAGGAAAGCGTCGTCAACATAATTGTGGTCGATGGCATAATTGCCCACGAAGCAGTCATCGGCAGGGCTAATCGCTTCATTGACATCGTCGAAGCTGGGGCTCAGATAAACGTTGTGGCTTACCGCGCCGTCGCCGGCCTTCCAGCTAAGAAGTGCGTCGTGAACCACACCGGTGTCACCTATGATATTCGGGTCATAAGCCACTGTTAAATCCTGGATGGCTGTTACAGTAGTCCTGTCGGGCCCTGTAGTTTCAACACTTACCAACCTGCCTCTGCTGCCATAGGCTGTCATCCGGCCATCCATAGAATAGCTTCTAATAGACTCGGTGCCAAATCCGTCTATTATCAACATACCGGCGGCAATATCCAATACGCTGTTGCTATTGATATCAATGCTGTTAACGTCAACTGTTCCACCATCAATGTTCATCTGGCCGGTACCAGTAGTACCAAGTATTAAACTCTTGGCATAAACCGCGCCGCCGTTCATATTGACCACGCACTGGCCGGTACCGGCGGCATAAAACGTCTTTGCAACATCAAGAACACTGCCCGGCTCGATGTTCAATATGCCATAGCCGGTTTTAGCATATCCAGCCATAAGACGCAAACCAACCGTAACGGTGCTTCCGTCTATTGTCATAGTCGAAGGTACGCTGCTGACAACGTTGCCTTTGTAGTCAAAATCCACCTGGCCCTGGTAGCCGGGCCCTCTGAGAATATAGCACTCCGCGGAACCATTAACCACGCAATAATTTGGCCCATTGGAATCTTCATAAAAGTTGGCAATATCACTGGCGCCGGGAACCTGCGAAGGGTCCCAGTTGAGGTTATTGCTCCAGAGGTTATTGACGCTACCGGGCATCCATTCGATTTCGTCGGCAGATACGCTGCTGACAAACGACACCACTAAAACAAAGCTCAGTAAATTTATTAGTCTCCGAGCCATAATAATCCACCTCCTCTAAAAAGATTAAAATCCCGGCTGTCCCGCAATATATGCTAACTCTATTTTAACAGAATATCCCGCATCTCCGTCCATTTTTTCCATCACTATATATAGTGCCGCTTTAACACATTATTATAACACTTTCCTGCAGATTTTCAAAGATTTTTCAGGATTTAACCTCAAAACGCCGAAAAAGACTATGGCGGAATTACTATATAAAATAAGAATAACCTCGTTTATTTAAGGATTGAGAAAATGTCCTGGAACTTGTTTGAAAGAATTATGAATGCATTCAGGCCTGCCGGAAAAGCTCCTGAACCGCAGTCCTGGCCAGAAAGTGGCGTTGACCAGCCGCAAAACGAACAGCAGCAGCCCTCGCAAGCTGAAGAAATGGTCGCTTCGACTCAGCAGAATGAACCGTCCGGCCAAGATTCACAGCAAAGAAACTGGTAACAATAAACTCGAATCCGGAAATTACCAGCCGGCGATGAAACTACGCAATTGAACCTTCTGCTGACTCTTCATTGTACTGTCTTAAGCGGTTTGATTGGGAGTTCAGGCCTAGCCCTGCACTTCATACTATATTACTGCGATGCTTTACCCCTGCATAATACTCGATGCATACGCATCATTCAGGCAGTGTCATAATTCAAAAATTACTCTGAACATCTTTGTTTTTAATTCAATATCAAGGATAAAAGCTTCAAAATCTTAATTCCGAGACAACTTGAGCCCCTTGCGTTAAAAACTCACCTCCGGGATGCTTCAAATGCTTGCACTTGAAACGGGATTTTGATATTATATTTAAATTGAAAAGCGGAATAATATGTCCGTAAGCCGTAAACAGGAAATATCGAACTATGTTAAAAAAATGCAAATGGGAGGTTTTAGCGGTGAAAAATAGCTCTTTGTTCATATTCGTCTGTGCCTTGCTGCTTTGCCAAGCCTCCTGTCAGGACTCTTCGAAAAATCAGCCTGTGTACCAGGCGCCGGAGATTCCCGCCAGCCGGATTCTTACCCTGTCCCAGGAGCAACTGGTTTTCCTCGACTGGCACAGCCCTCATCGACGGGGTACTCAAGTGGAGGCAAAAAGAATTGTAGCCGGTGCCGGTGTCGAATTCGATATCTATTTTCCACCTAATATTCTCGGCGGCAGTCCTTTGAACTTCGTCTCCAGCGGCGAAGGCGCAAGAGGTCTCCTAACAGGAGCTGATATAAGAGGTTACGAGAGTTTTGCCCTAAAGTTTACTTTGATTTCAATCAATGGAGAGAGCCAGGCTGATATGAAACAAAAGCTTGCGGTTGGTGCTGTCATAGGTCCAAATGCCACCGGTCAGCTTAGCAGTTATGAGCCTTTTACAGTCGGGATGGGCGATGAAGAAAGGTCGGTAACCGCCAAAACTCCAGTCCACACAAATAAAATCTACCAAATCGGCTTTCACGTCGAAAAGTTAAACCCGCAGGAGTGGAACCCGGCTGGGTCTATTGTAACAGTTCTTGTGGAACCTGCCGAAGAGGCTGGGCCTGTGCCGGTCAATATGCTCGAAGGATTGAACTAAAAAAATTAAGTTCAAATATCAGCTCAGATGTGGGGGGAAAAGTGTGTTTTTTCAACAAAATGAAGCATTTATGTCCGTTCCGGGCTCTCAACCTCGCTAATTTTGTGTATTTTTGTGTAGTTTTTTGTGTTTTTGTGTATCGACTGTTTTTGGGAGGCTTGATATTGGGCTGAAAATGGGGGTGGGTTCGTTGGCCGTGACAAAAAAACGTACTTTTTTTAACAAAATGGCGCACTTTTTGAACAAAAAGCGGAGAAATTGAAAAAAAAGTTACAAAATGACTCGTTTTATTGTGTGTTTTATGTAAAAAAGGTACATTGTTTTTCAATTCTGACAGGAGTGTTAAAATGGGCGGATTATTGTGGGGGAAAATTTCGGTCTCAAAATGAGTCTTGCTCAAATGTTAAAATGGGTGGTTTGGGTGGGCTGCGCAAGGAAAAAATTAGCCACAGATTTCGCAGATTAAGCG
>CAZTKW010000554.1:0-3087 GCA_964614315.1 uncultured Pirellulales bacterium | reverse complement strand
CAGGTATTTTTTCAGCGATATCAAAAAAGAAGGGCTCCTCCTCTACGATTCCGGCCAGATTCAAACTCGATTAGCCCCGACACCCGCGTGCTGGGGGTCAATTAACGTCCCGTAAGTCGTCCACGTCAACATATAACCAATTGTTCTCGCCATCCTCCGATTTTTCACCATAACCACTGGCCCCGACAGTGGTCGTATTTAGCCCGGTCCTCAGGGCCGGGGTGCAGGCTTATCATTTACCCCCGCGTGCTGTGGGTCGCTTAACGCCCCGCAAGTGGTTAACCTCGCCATATCTCCGACAAACTTTCCCCTTTTGAATTTTAAATATTAAACTTTTTTCCCCTTGCCTTTTCCCTTCCTTTCTGTTATTTTACTATGCCTAAAAGCGTAATACACCCGGGAGCGAAAAACACCAACGAAACTAAAGTTATGAAATTTGAACCGAACCAGCGCCTGACAAAAAAGATTTGCAAAACTAAGATGAAAAGCTTCGTTTAAAAATTGCTTTCCTTGAGAGGAATCCAATATGCTCGACTCGAAAACTTTAGATTTTACAAGACGACTAATTCAGGCAGATATCAAAAAACATCGGGAGTCATTTTATAAAGAATTGTCTCAAACAAAAAGAAAGTTACAACATAGCGGAAACTCCCCGGAGACTTCAAGTCGGGGGAAAAAGATAATTTTCGAATTGTTCACCCAAGAGTTAGAAGTTGGAGCGTCCATTGCATGGAGGAACCTACAACGGGCTCACAAAGCATTAGGTGCGCAAATTACAGAGACACTTGCTTCCAACTTAAAAGAAGCAATGACTCATTTTCTCAGTGAAATCACAAAAGAACTTTTAGAACTCATGGTAAAACAACCATGTTTTGCTAAAGATGGTTCGGCAAATTCAAATCTTTATTTGGCTGAAAACGGTGCGCGTGAGAAAATTAATATAGAAATTGAATTGTATGCAAGTAACTTAATGCAAAAAAGTAAAAAGTTGTATCAAACTAAAGCGTTTAAAGGTGCGGAAATAGCATTAGTTGTCACACTTCTTGGAGGAGGAATACCTGCCTGGCTTTCTATAGGTAATAAAACAGACGATGAAATAGTCAAGAAACTTGAAGAACAAGTCCAAAAAACAAAAGCTCACTTGACACATCAACTGGTGATACAACCAATGATAGGTTTGAAGGATGAACTTGGCTATCCATTCTGGAGTGTAATATTATATGTTACAAATACAGGGCCTGCAACAGCGAAATTATCACGAACCAGTCTCCAATATCCTGTAAACAGAGAAATTAAACTTCATTCTCCACCCAGATTAACAAGTAAGCCGGTTACAGGTCAGGCTGCTATCAGTGGAACACTTTCTAGAGGTTGGTATGATATTGCATTGTCAAATCTATCTATCAATGATGGTTTTGCTGTTCAGGCAGATCTTCTGGTATCTGAAAACATTAGGGAAAAGATAACAAAAGGGTGGAAAATGAATGATGCCAATTTTGTTAGACAATTCATTTTCCTTGTATCAACCAGTGGCGAGAATATTGAACCGGAGTATAATGGTCTCTATCCTATTCCAACTTTACCTACTCCATAAGTAATTGTATTGAAGAACCAACGGGAACTTGTTATAAAGAAGAAAGAAGTCTGTCTTTGGCGTTTTATGCCCGCCTTCAGTGGCGACCTTAATCAATTTAAAAACTTTTCAACTGCACCATTGAATCTATTTCTTTACTTCTTCATAATTCAAAAAAAACTTATGTTCATGAACTAACGCCTTATATAATTTAACGTGTCTGTAAGCATTATTATCTAATATAGATATAATCTCATCTCTCTGGCATTTACAACCAAAATCTATTCTCCGAATAGCCTTAGACAAAAGCGGGATATATGAGCATCCGTTGTCCTGACTACATTCTTGTAAGTTGATTATCCATCTGACCTCTTGTTCGTATCCCCAGCTTTTGTTTTTTGTCTTAAAAACAGTTCTATATGCATCTTCGACTCTTTTATTTAACTCACTGAGGTCTGTTATATCAATACTCGCCCGGTCAAGGGAATAAACTACCCGGAATATATTTGCACTGAGTATTTTAATCTCATCGGTTTCAAAAAATATCCTTATGCCTTTATGTTTATCTCCATAATGAGACCAAAGTAATATATCGTCCCCCTCTTTGATTTCATCGGGGTCGCAAAAACAAATTATCCGCAAAGTTTGAGATGCTCGTTCTAAACCCCTATCAATCTCGTCCTTTAAGGCCGGTCCCAAATTTCTCAACACTGTATTCAAGGCAGCGTCGGTGTCTCCTAAAACAATTTCACCGTCAAACTCTGGTAAAGCCTCTTTAGTGGCAGAAGATATTCTTGGCAAAACATCATTACAGATGTGCCGCAATGTTTTACCCTTATCCGGTTTACCAATAATCCCCGGATATATTTCAAAAGGATCATTAAATGTAGTCGGGTCTGTGGCTAAAAGCCGCTGGTTCTTTATGATATCTAAACATGCGTCACTATCCAAATATTTACATAAAATCATTTTTGGGATTCCTAATTAGATATCTCAAGGTCTTTTGGGAGCTGATACCAAGAACCTTTCCTTTTCCTAAATAACTGTTAATATTTACACAAATCACCATTCAGAAGCCAGCCTGACGTGGAAAGCGGCGTGTATGCGAGTTTGAGTCAAACAACAGATCAGAGCCCGCCCCGACGATCCATCGTCAAGATCTTTATTGTATATACTCGTTTTATAAAGCAAATTTTATGCCAGAGTTTCTTATAATCCCGGTACCGGTGAATATGCTGTTTTTGAGCTTGTAAAGCGACATTTTTTTTAGATAATACTTACACAAATGACTACCTGCCAATATGGCAGAAACAACTCGAATGGAAGAAAACTACAACTCTCTCGAATTCAGCTACATCAAAGAAGCAAACCTGAGCATTCTGGTGAAGGGCCAAATATAAAGAAGTTTTCCTTCAGTGCGACCAAAAATTATAACTGCTTTCCAGACCTTGTCAATCCAAATCTATCCAATATATCCTCTCCATTAACAGCCCCATTTTCCCTTTTTCCTTTCA
>CAZTKW010000553.1:0-3089 GCA_964614315.1 uncultured Pirellulales bacterium | reverse complement strand
AGAAAAATATCACTCAATTGCCAAAGAACTAATTTATCGTACCATCTCCTTTTTCGTATTTATCGAAATAATATTCAACAACACAATTTGTTATGAAGTTAGTCTATGGGAAATAAAATGTCAACTTTTACTCCATGAAAATCGAGCTTTAGATATATACCTTGTCCATCATTCTGGGGAATGCGATGCACTGTCTGATGTGCTTTTCGCCTGTTAGCCAAGCGACGGTTCTTTCTACGCCGAGGCCGAAACCGCCGTGGGGCACGGAGCCGTACTTTCGCAAATCCAGATACCATTTATAATCATCAGGATTTAAGGCCTGGTCCTTGATACGCTGCATGAGGATGTCGTAATCGTCTTCCCTGACGGAGCCGCCGATGATTTCTCCGAAGCCGGCTGGTGCGAGCATGTCAAAGTTCAAAACGACCTTGTCATTTTCCCTGTCGGTCTTCATGTAAAAGGCCTTTGCCTGCTTGGGATAGTGGGTGACAAAGACGGGTTTGTCGTGCATTTGTGAGATAATGGTCTCGTCGGAGCCTCCGAGGTCCTTGCCCCATCGAAAATCAGCGGCCAGTTCTGCATGTTTAGGGTTGTTTTCTATTTTCGTGTTTGTCTCGGCCAAGTCGGCGCGGAGTTCGATAAGTTCGGCTGCGATTTTGTCCTGCTGCCACTGCTTTATTTTGCCTTTTTGCTGCTGTTCCAGTTCGGCGATTCGTGATTCGGTTTGCTGTTTCTGGTCTTTGAACTGTGCCAGTTGCTCGGCGAGGAATTTCTGGGTTTTTTCGCCGGTGAGGATTTCAGCGGCTTCGGTGTAGGTCAGTCTATAGAAAGGCGGCTTGATTTTTTCGAGCGTGGCGATATCTGCTCCTAAAGTTTCAAGCTGGCTTTTATTATCCTGGAGGACGCGAGCGGCTATGAAAGAGACGAAATTCTCGGCCAGTTCGAGCAGGCCGTCGAGGTCGATAAATGCGACTTCCGGCTCGACCATCCAGAACTCTGTTAGGTGCCGACGGGTTTTGCTTTTTTCGGCCCTGAAGGTCGGGCCGAAACAATATACCCTTCCGAAACTCATTGCGGCGGATTCCAAGTGTAGCTGGCCGGTCTGGGTCAACTGGAGGGGACTTCCGAAATAATCGACTTCAAAGAGCGTCTGCTCTTCCTCGCCAGCTGCGGCTGTGAAGATTGGGGTGTCGATGAGTGTGAAGCCGTTATCGTTGAAAAATCTGCGGATGGCGTCGATGACGGTGTGGCGGATTTTGCCGATGCACCATTGGCGGTGCGAGCGGAGGTGGAGGTGGCGGTGTTTGAGGAGGAAATCGATGCCGTGCGATTTTGGCGTTATGGGATAATCGGTTGTTGGTGAAATAATCCTGGCTCCTGTTACCGCCAGTTCATAACCGCCGACGCTTCTTGCATCGGCTCGGACGAGGCCGGTAACTGAGAGAGAGGATTCTGTGCCGAGGCGTTTTAGCTGCTCGAAGAGGTCGTCGGGGACTTTGCCTTTTTCGACGACGCACTGGCACAGGCCGGTGCCGTCGCGGATGATTAAAAACTGTACCTTACCGCTGGTCCGGCCGCGATAGAGCCAGCCGGCGAGGGTGACTTCTTTTTCCTGGTGACTGGATAAACAATCGATTGTGGTAAACTCATCATTCATAGAACAATATCCCTTTTACTGCCTGCTCAAAAACAAAAATGTTCATACTGTTAGCTATTTCGGCCAGATGTTTGCCTTCTCTCCATATAATGAAAAACGTTCACCGTGATTTTCGTACTGAAGGTTTTGGCCGGTAGCAGGGTCGATTAGAGCTTCAGGGGGTACTGAAGATTCAACCTGGTCGAGGCTTTGGGGCCATGAGCCGTGTTCGAGCTGGTAACGTTTTATTGCGGTCAAAAGCCGTGAGCCCCTATACGATGTAAGCCCTGTCAAATATAACTCATATAATCTGTAATAAGCCTGCTGATTCAAACCAGCGACCAG
The DNA here is from genome assembly GCA_964614315.1 of uncultured Pirellulales bacterium. Classification (GTDB taxonomy): domain Bacteria; phylum Planctomycetota; class Phycisphaerae; order Sedimentisphaerales; family Anaerobacaceae; genus CAZTKW01. The sequence goes on along the minus strand of CAZTKW010000553.1, from coordinate 1,108 downwards.
CTCAACAGCGTAACGGTAGTTAAGCCTTAGCGGCGGGCGGGGCTCGACAGGCTCTTTTTCCCAATTGAAGTCAGATTCTGCCATAACATAATATTGCGCATAAGCATCGTCAACCATTGCTGCGAGTTTTTTTGGTGTAGATGGTATAAACAGCCGGGCCAATAGAATTCCAACTTTAACAGCTTTTCTTTGCCAGTAGGTTATAGTAGGCATCTCCAGCGGTGATTGGGCCTGTATTACTGCTTTTGGGTCGCGGGTAAGTCTTGTTTTTCCTTTTGTGTTTATTTCGTAGTACATACAGTAAAACATTTTGGTATATAACTTGTCATATTCGAGGACGCCGGTCAGTTTGGGGCTGAAGTCGTTTTTCAGGTCTTTGAAGGAAGCGGAGATTAGCTGCAATTGTTCTACAGTGGGCTTAGCTTCTATTACAAACCTGTTAAGTTTTTCTGAGGCCAATCTATCGATTGCAATACCTACCAGAAAATCAATAGCGGTTGGCTGCTGGTAAAGGTGTTGGGCCATTTGGAGGGTTGTTATGTATTTTTTCAAGCCTTCATCAACTTTACCTTCTCCGAGGTCTTTGTTCGCGGCACAAGTGAGTAAATAGCTGCAATATCTCATTGCATTAGTTCGGTCCATCCGCCGGCCAAAAGTTGCCGGAGAAGCGTCCATCGGAAATCGACACAGTTTTTTTTCACAGGCCTGTGTCAGCTTTGCTATTGTACCGTGATGATATTCGAGCCATTGAGCAACCTGGGGATAATCCGCACTCGACCAGGGCCCTGAGGTAGTCTGGTAGTAAGCATTAGGGTCAGTCAGATTTGGTTCGAAATCAGACTGTTTATAATCCTGAAGCAATTGGTTGTAGATTAAGGCGGCGTTTTGTTCGTTGGGTACGGCGCGTTCGGCTTCGATGGCGGCAAGTTCATCTTCGAAGGTGTAAGGCCGCCAACCATCATCATTGTCGGGCAAAAAGACCCAGACGACCGACACTATTACAACAAGGCCGGCCGATGCCCAGAACCACTTTCGATAAGGTTTTGGCAGGATTGTACAGGCCAGAAGGATAATAGCCAGCAGTGTTGTCACCTTCCAGGGAGCCTGG
>CAZTKW010000552.1:0-3098 GCA_964614315.1 uncultured Pirellulales bacterium | reverse complement strand
AGGGAGTTCAACAAGAGCTTGGCGAACTGTTCAAACAGCAGGTTGCCCTGGCCGTGAAAGCGCTGCCGCAACTGCCAGAAATGCTTCACGTAGTCGTGGAAGATCGGCTGCGTGTTGTACTCTGCCCAGCTGCCCCACTCTTGAATCAAGTTGTTTTTGTAGGCGAAGGATAGTTCAGGCCCAGCCAGCGTAGTCAAGTAGCTGCCGGTGACGTACAGCGTCTGCCCGTCGATTCTGACCGGCAGTGTATGGGGCGAGTCTTTCAGCACGACCTGGGCAATCGAATCGCGCAGGCGAATGGTCGGCGGCAGCTCCAGCGGCACATCGCGCATTTCCCAGCGCTGAAGTCGACAGGGATAATAGTTATCGAGCATCACCGAGGGAAACAGACTGGTCACATCGCACTGATGTATTGTCGCGTTGATTTTGCCGCGATAGAATACGCGCGTCTCGCCGCCGTAGTAGGCGGCCCGCTCCAGTGCTTTCACGTCCTCGCGGTCGTGAAAATCTATCTGGTGCTGCATGAAGCGATGACGGAAAGCGTTCATTGCCTGCGCGGGTCCGGTCTTGGCGAAGTTTCCCAGCCGATGACCTTTCACAAACCGCGTCAGCGCAAGGAACGTCTCGCGGACTATTTCAACGTCTCTGCGGCAGTAGCTGATCCACTCGCTGTCGGGCCGGGAAAATGCGGGCATCGGCAGCTTCGGCAGGGCGGCAGCTTCTCCCAGCGCAGCCAGGTCACAGCGAAAATAGTTGAGCGTATCGACCACGACGAACTTGCTGCCGGTGGGAACGTGCCGCATTCGCAGAATGGTCGGCGGATCCTGAAGCACAACAGTGCCAGCGCCTAATCCGCCCCGGCCTGGCTGGCTGTCATCGCCAGCGTCCCGCTCCACCTGTTCGTCGGTGACAATCTCCTGATCCCACAGCTCCCAAAATTTCGCCGCCGCCAAATCAAAACAGGCCGAGTGAGCTATCAGCCAGGTTGTCGTTTTGGGGCGAGCGAAGGAAAAGACAAAATCCCACAGCTCAGCGGCAGTGAAAAAGACGCATTCTTTGAACCGCGTCAATTCGCCCTTGACCAGTGTGCCGCGCTGGGCGACTCCCAGCCGCAGCTGGTGGCAAAGGATATTGTCCTGCGCGGTCTTGCTGGGCAGTGTTTCGCAGTCGAAGAAAATCAGCTGGCGGGGAAGGGAGCTGCCGCAGTTGGGCCTGAGGCGTCGATACATGGTCTCTGTATCCTTACAGTGCGGATTCAGCGAACGTGAAAATCACATCTCCCAGTTCTTCGCTCAGCGCGTCTTGAATATCATCCGCTGCTTCCGCGTCAATACCGAAACCTTGCGGGCTGCGAGCGATGCGGCTGGCCAGCTCGCCCCTGGCCAGCTCGCGCAGTCTGCCGACTGTTTCACCGCCAGTCATCTCAAAGGTGATGCGAATCGCCCGATCCAGCCCCTCGCCGGGCGGGATGATATCCGCCGCCACTAGCGAGCGGGCAGCGGAGGGCGTCCCCTGAAATAGAGCGGCATTGACGGGAAACTGAAGCGGGTCTACTTCCTGACCGCTGGGAGCAAAAGTTAGGCGGGCGGCAGCTTCCAGCCCTTCAAACGCCAGCCGGAAAACGGTCGAAAGGTCCTGCGACCCAAGATCAGGAAACAGCTCGCGGGCCAGCAGCGAACTGATGCCTCGCCAGCCGCCTTGCTCGATGACAGCGCGGGCGGCAGCCAGCTCGCCCCGCTGGCTCAATACCTCAAACAGGCTACCCCTGATGATTCTGGGCACGCTGCTGGCCTCCGTGCTGCTGCTTGGCGACTTCGATCAAGTGTTTCAGGGCGCTGACGCAGTGCTCGCAGTAGAGAATCTGCGCTTCCACCCAGTCGGGGCGCCACGACTTGGGAATCTGGCGGTACTTGTTGATGGTTTTGGTGTGGCCCTCAATCAGCCGCCGAGCGATGCTCACAATGGCACCTAGCTGCGACTTGTTGATGGCGGGGGCTTTGGTTTTGGACATTGCAAATGGCCCTCAGAAAAAGAGGCAGGGCGGCTGACGGACAGGAAAAGAAGGTTAGAAACCTGCGCTCACCAGCCGCCCTGGCCATGAAGGTTAGTCGAAGATGGGAACCAGACTCATGCGTTTGAAGCCGCGCGATGTGCGCGTTTGTTTAACCTTGAAGCGCATCACCGGATCAAACGCCTGCCAGCCGAACGTGCGGGCCGCGTGAAACAGCATACTCGCCACTCCTGTTGAGCAGCACTGATAGACGAGCCCCTCATCGTCGATTATCGCGCAGCGGGCGAACTGTTCGACTTCGCCCCCTTCGATGACTCGTTCCACGCCATGAATCACGAAAAACTTGCAAGCGACTTCCTGGCCGATCATGGAATCGAGCGGGATCGCTTCTTCCTCTCGCGCTATGGCGTGTAGGCGGAACCGCTCCTGCGGATTCTCGCCAAAGTTGTCAATGGCGGGCATCGAATCGCCGCCAGCGAGCAGCTCACGCGCTGCCACGTCCTGCGGGCTGGCTGGCAGCTCGTTGACTGAGGGTTGCGGGACCAGAGACGTTTCGGGTTTGGTTGTTTGGTCGTTCATTCGTCGTTCTCCGCGTCGTTGCCAAGCAGCTCATTCGCTGCTTGTAGGTCAGTGTCGGCAATCGTCCATCACTCGTTCTCGTCGGGCTGCACGCCAAACGAGTACAGGCCCGTATCATCAACGCCCCACATTCTGCCCGCAGCTTCGGTGCGCTCTTGCAGCACGTCCGCCAACAGTTCGTCAAAGTGCCCGCTCTCCACAAAACGGATCAGCAGCATCGCAGCCCAGCCGATGGACGCCGCGTGCAGGCTATCGCCTTTGCGGCCTTGCTGGAGAGAGAGCAGCTCCTGGCCCGCTTGCAGACACCATTCAGTTGGCAGCTGCGAGATAGCGTCGCACATCAGGCGGGCATGTTCTTCGGATAGCTGTGCGTCATACATCGGCGGTTTCCTCCTGAGGCTGCGAGTTACGGGATGCCTGGCCGAAATCATAGCCCAGAATGTAAGTGTCAGCGGCATTGCGCAATTGACGAGACGCTTCCTCAAGCGTGCTGCCCGTTCCACGCAGA
>CAZTKW010000551.1:0-3100 GCA_964614315.1 uncultured Pirellulales bacterium | reverse complement strand
AAGGATAATCTGTTTCCGACGAGGCAATTCCCACCAATTTGACTTCCGTCATAGACGGGTATAAATTATTGTCGCTGATATTGTTGTTAAAGTTTTAGCTTATGTACGTTGTTCCTTTTACATCCAAGCTAAGGGCTGCCAAAGGGAGGGCGAAAATCCTCAGTGTTCACAGCGAAGCCAAGTTCTGTTGCAATATCAGTGATCACCCTATTTCTCTTAACGCTTGTCCTCGCTCTCACCTATTCCCCAGGGGCTGAAGCTGCAACTCAAGAGATCAAGTTTATTGGCACAGCCGTACAGTACGATTGGAACGTGGGGGCTGCGTGGTGGCGTGTTCGCATTGATCAACAGATTCTTGGACCTCCTCCATGTAGCAACCCAATCGACGTCATCGTGGCTTATAGCACTGAAGAAATGCAGCCAGGATACGTCGATCCGAACATTCAGGTTGGGGATAGGGTCGAGATCTATGGTGTGCAGGAATTTGGTGGGGTGGATCCGGCGTGGTGTTACGTTCATTTGCCTAATGATTCTCATTACATAAGGAAAGTGGATAGCCCAGACGAGGCAAAGTTTACTGGTATAGTTATTGAGATTCCGGCACCCTATCCAAGCGCTGGCGATTCCATATGGGCAGTTAGAGTAGAGAACAAAATCTCTGGGCCACAACTGTGTGAAGATCGGGTTGCGGTATACTTTAATAATCCTCACTCACAGGGCTACGTAAGTCCAGACATTCAGGTAGGTGATAAGGTTGAGGTGCTAGGAGGAGACCTAGGCTGGAATGCACATGATGGTTGCTACTGGGCAGTATGTGTGGACAAAAGCCACCATTATATCAAGAAGATCGGTGGTGGTGCGTCAGCAACAGTCACATTTAGAGGTGAAATAACAATTGTCCACACTATGGCTCCGTTCTCGTGTGTAATTCGTGTCGACGAAGTGCTTTCAGGTAGCGTGACTTGCAGCTATGTTGAGCTAGGCGTGTCAGCTTGGACGCAGGGACACGCGGATTGGCCCCTCAACGAGGGGGATAAGGTGGAAGTCCACGGAGAGTTTGACCCAAATCATTGTTGGGTGTCCATAGACGATTCTCCCTCCTACTATGTTCGCCTGCTCGCTCATGAGGAGACCTATACTGTGGGGGTTTTCGTTAGCGATGCCGTGACAAAGGTAGATCTTCCCAGTGCATATGTATATGTCAATGGAACCTACGTAGGACTCACAGACGCTGATGGCAATCTCAGTCTAGCTTTACCAAAAGCGCAGTACGCATTTCGAGTGACTAAGTCCGGCTACAAGCCCGCGACTTGGAACTATTTCATTGACCAGGGCCGCTTCTTCTTCGTTGAATTGCAACTGGAAGAGCTACCGCAAGAAAAACCCGACTTAACTATTACGGATATCACTTGGGTCCCTGCTCAACCAACCGAAGAAGACACAATAACGATTAGTGTCACAGTTAAGAATCAGGGGGCCAAAGAAGCGGGAAGTTTCTACACGGCCTTGTACGCTGACGGCATCTACCTTGAAAAGAAGTATTCCAACAGGCTGACAGCGGGGGTTACTACAACAATTGCCTTCACCGGAGGGGCCAGCAAATGGGCATGGATAAAGCAGTGTGACAAGAATCACACTCTCAAAGCTGTTGTGGATTCTGACAAGCAAGTCAATGAAAGTAATGAGAATAATAACGAGCTCAGTAAGACCATTGCGGTGGAATGTGGAGGGGGTAATGCCCCGTTTATTCGTGAGTGGTTGATCATTGGGCCGTTCACGTATAGCGCTGCTGAACAGCGATCAGCATTCGACAAAGACTACATTGGTGAGACTACCGTCACGCCGGCTCCCGCAAGAGCAATGGGAGAGAAACCGTACTCAGTGCATGACGCATTGGGTGGGAAGGAGTGGCAAGAGCACCATGATGCGGACGACTACATCGATTTCGATGGTTTGTTCTCACCCAATGACTATGCTATTGCATACGCACACGTATATGTGAACTCTCCCAAGACCCAGCAGGTCCAGCTCCGACTAGGAAGTGATGATGCGATCAAGGCTTGGCTGAATGGACAGCTTGTTCACAGCAATTACATACACCGAGCCGCTGCTCCTGACCAGGACATCGTGAACATCACATTGGAGGAAGGTTGGAACAGGCTTCTTCTCAAGGACCTCGAACAAACGGGACAGTGGGGATTTTATGCTCGGCTCTCCAGTCAGGCTGGGGAACCTCCCTCAGGCCTGGAGTACTCCGTGGTTCCACGTGGAGTGACTCTTCTTACGCTAAAGCAGAATCCACTAGACACCCGCCCAGCTGATCTCGCTGTGACGGTAGAGGCGGATCCGTCTTCGGGAATCGGCGAGATTGACACGTCTGTCACTATCGAGAACAGAAAAGAGACGTTTTACGGCATGATTGTCGAGTACCCGGACGGGACGATAAGGAGTTGCGAAGAGCCGCCCTATGGGCATGCACTTCTCAGTCCAAAAGGAGAAGAGACTCTCGATGCCCATTTCGACGGGAATTCGAATACGATGATGGATATCAAGGTCACCAGAGACTTCTGGGCTATCCGACTGGTAAACGCACTCGACGCAATCATGATCGGAGCACCTATCATCGGCGGCGATCACATAGACAGCCTCATTATGGGGGAACTCATTGAAAGGGTGGGGGGAAAGGCCGGAGCGATAGGTGTCAAGGCAGTAGAAGGAGATTGGCCAGGTTTGATACTGGAGGTCGTAGACTGGTTCACGGAGAAGAAGAACTGTGAGCTTGTGCTTTCGCTGTTGGGGAAGTACACGGAAGCCAACGTCACGAAGCTCCTCAACTACGCCCAGGCTGTAGATCTCGTGAAACGACTAGCGATCATGGCTCAGACACTCTATGATACCTTCACGGCTCCTGTAGTTGACGAAGTCCTACTCGCTGTGGTCCCTTACGATATCGTGTTTGCGCCCCCGGAGATAACACTGTCGTCCCCTGTAAATGGTCAACAGGTCTTGTTGAATACCCCACTGGTCGTATCCGGCCAAGTCTCTTCAAGAGTGCAAAGAGCAAACCACCCTCTGCGTGTGGAGCTGCATGTAGACGGTG
>CAZTKW010000550.1:0-3103 GCA_964614315.1 uncultured Pirellulales bacterium | reverse complement strand
CCAGCTCAGATTCTTTAAATCGATCAAACCGTTCTGCCAAATCCTTTTTAACATGTTCCCTGGTGTATTGTTTGTCTCCAAACGTGTAGCTGTCTTGTTGGCTTTCAAAAGCCTGGCGCAGTTTTTTAACTCGCCGCTGTTCATCTGCTGAAACCTTTTGGCTCTTAGCAATATCGGTCTTCAAGGCAGCTATTTCCACTTCTTCCTGAGCTATCAGGCGAATATTGGCGTGCAGTTCAGGGATAATTTCTTCCACTAAGTCGCGAGCACGTCTTAGCTCAAACTCAATTGGCACCGAATCTTTCACTGCCTTCTGTACCGATTTGGCAGAACTGCGTACATAACTGAGCAAATCCTTGCCAAAAAGCAGCCCTCCTGCAAGACACAGACACAACACAACAATCAAACCTGTTTTCAACCATTTCGTAATCATGACATAACTCCTTAATATTATGTAACTTACCCTATTATTTAATTTTCGCCGCCGTTCGGCCACATTGTGTTAGTCGCAGGTGGAGAGGATTTATTTCAAAGAAATCTTAAGATTTGTGCGATTTTTACAGGAAAATTTCGGAGGCTCCGGCAGCAAAATGAAGAAGTTGTGTAATCGAAGGGCAGGCTTATCTTTTGTTTTTTACCCTCAATAATATTGTCATCCCTGCGCAAGCGGGGACAATTCACATTTTACGCTTGCAATTTAAGCATTTTTCACTGAAAATAACGACAACATGTAATTACATTCAATCTGTATAGTGAGATGGCGGAAATATGATAGCAATTGCAGCTCTTTGCGTTACTGTTATTAGCTTATTGTTCAAGATGTATTATAATCTGATGGATAGGAACCCATCACGCAAAGAATATATTGATGCGCTGAGGACTCAGCCTCCCAAAATCAATATATTTTATAAAACCTGTTTAGAAAAAGGCATGGACAAGCTTGAAAACTGGTTCGGTCCTCCTCACAGCGCAAGGGCTTTAAACTTCAATACCTTTTTCGCTATTGTTTACACAATCTCTTTTTTTGTCATTTCATGGCTCATAGGTCACAGCGGTAAAATCGGAACTGTATCTATCTTGCCGGATTCTTTACCAACTATCGGTAGAATTTTATTTGTTCTGTTATATGTTCTGGCTGTAATTATTGCTTTTAAACATAAAAAAATTGACTCGATGGTCCAAAGACTGCTTGCCAAAAAGGTTCCGTCTAAACTGGCGCCTTTGGGATATCGCCTTCTTGCTGCTGCCCTGATTGCTGCTATTGCTTTGTTTTTAGGAGATTATAATCTCCTTCTAATTATCGGTTTCGCACTTTATAGTCCCGCTGTCGCATTCGTAGTCACAGTCGCATTCGCATTCGAAGGCGCAGGCACAGGCACATTCGCAGTCGCAGACGCTTTCGAAGGTGCAGGCGCAGGCACATTCGCAGTCGCTGTCACAGTCTTAGCCGTATGTGCATTCGCAGGCGCAGGCACATTCGCATTCGCTGTCGCTGTCGCGGTCGTATTAGCAGGCGCAGGCACATTCACATTCGCATTCACATTAGCTGTCTTAGTCGTATGCGCATTCGCAGGAGCAGGAGCAGTCGCTTTCGCAGTCGCTGTCGCTTTCGCAGTCGCATTAGCAGCCGCAGTCGCTGTCGCTTTCACTGTCGCTGTCGCTGTCGCAGGAGCAGGAGCAGGTGCATTCACATACGCATTCGCATTAGCAGTAGTAGTCGCTTGCGCATTCGCAGGAGCAAGCACCAGAAAACTGTTTCTTGAGATATATTTTTATTCCGTTTTCGTAATCTTTCTGTTGTTTATCGGCTTATCTTTTGAAACAAAAATTTTTGAACTCGATTCTAACGTTGTATCTTATCTTTTCTTTATTGTTATCTTGCCTTTCATCAACGGCTTTGTAGATTTTATGTCCTTTTGGGTCAGCAGAGTTCTGGGGCGAAAAATATTAAAAGACCGGACGCTCGTAGCTTTTGTGGCGCATTTAGCTATTGACTTTGCAGCAGCCGTTCTTTTGCTTGGCCTGTTAGTTTTCGGAATATGCTTTTCTGTGGAGCTATTTAATAATCTCGTCGTAAAGAAACCGGATTTGATGATTAACTTACCCCGGTTGATAGCAGACGCAAAGTGGACACCATTTGGCCTGGATGGCCTGTGGATTACTTTAATGCTCTTTAGTACCTTAGTGCCAACATTCGCTCATTTTGTAATTGCTTTCATTGGTGTTTACACTATCTATCTCACACCGAAGAAAGCTCGGCTAAGAATCGCTGACATTCTTGAAAAGAACCGAAGCAAACGCAGCCGGATATTACCCATCTTTTATTTTGCAATGAGGCCTTTGTTAAGCTTTTTGTTTGCCGTCGGATTCTGGGGGCTGGGTGGGTATGCCGTCAACAAATACATAATACATTTTGCCGGCCTGCTTTCTAAAGTTGCGTATTGGGCAATAGAGCTTGCAAATGCCCTATTGCCTTAAAGGGCTTTAAGCTTTTTTCTTTACCATTCGCCTTTAATGGGACATAATATCGGCCAATGAAAAAGTCACTAACACATTTACCGAAGCGAAAGCATTATGAGCTGGCGCTGGTCAGGGATATTATTCTGGACAAATTCTCTGATGTCCAAATGATAATCCTGTTCGGCTCATATGCCCGTGGGACGTGGGTCGAAGATATATACACAAAAGGCCATATCACATACGAATACAAATCCGATTTCGATATTCTCGTCATCACAGAATCGAAAAGCCAGGCAAACAACTTCTCCGGCCAGCATAGAATAGAAGACCTTATCGAAAATAACGAAAAAATCGAAACGCCGGTCAGTATAATCTATCATCACATCAGGCTGGTAAACCTCCGTCTCTCCGAAGGCCAGTACTTCTTCAGTGATATTAAAAAAGAAGGAATACTGCTCTACGATTCCGGCAAAGTGAAACTGGGTAGAAGAAAAAAACTCTACCCCCGCCAGCACCTCGTCCTCCGGCCGAATTGTTATTTTATCGTTTATATTAAAAAAATAAACTACGCGGAGCGGCTTCCATATCTGTTAGATAATATGTAGGTCATCCATCAATCGGTTATAATTTGTGAAATCCAAAA
>CAZTKW010000549.1:0-3106 GCA_964614315.1 uncultured Pirellulales bacterium | reverse complement strand
TTTAAAATTGCTGATGATATCCTGAAACCAGATTTTTTTAGCAATCTTCTTGTTAAGATTCACCCAGATGGTAGACAAGAGAAGGCCGTTATAGCTGATTGGCACAATCAAATTGCTTCTATAACTTTACATGAAAACGTGCCCTCGGTCATACGAGAGCAGTATGATGTGGCTAAAAACGTGCTGTTGTACAGCTGGTATTCATATCGCATGAGGGTGGTGGCATGGTTGTATTCATATTCTGTTTTAGAAAATGCATTACGTAAGAAATATGAGAATACTTCTGGCAGCAATCCGGGCTTACATCGACTATTAGAAAAAGCCGTTCAGGATGGCCTTCTAAACGACAGCGGTTTTCATATGACAAAATACAAAGAATCCGTAGTTTCTGAGCAAGCAGAAGGTGATACGATATGCAGGCAAATTGAGTATATCGAAATACCAGAATCAGAGAGAAGGGAAAGCACGAGATACATTGAAGGTCTTTGCAAGTCAATCCCGAAACTTAGAAATGCACTTGCTCATGGGGAACATAAGATTCTTAGTGAAGTTTTGACTGTGATGTTTATCAATGCTGAGATAATCAATATGCTATTTGAGGAAAAGTAACAGTATAAGATCTGATGTCATATAGCCAAAAGTCACTACATTTTTAATTTTACACCTTTGTGATTGTATTTTCTGGTGTCTAACAGCTTTCGTTGTGTTCAGTGGATTACTGAAACCCAAGTTATTCAGTAGAAACATACAAATTTGGCCAAAGCTTCCCTACAACATGTGCAGGCGTTCTTTGCCGGGTATACCGAGTCAAAGATAACCGATAGATTTATAAAGGAGTCTAAAATTTTAAGATTATTATGAGCATTAAAGAAACGACATTCAAAGTATCAGGATATTATGGAAGATTTAGGGCAGTTGGAACAATCATAATAGGAATAGTATTAACAGTAGTAGGGATTATTTTAGCAATAATCTCTAACTCATTTAATGCGTTAATCCTTTCGGGGTTTGGTCTACTTGCAATTATCTATGGGCTGGTTTTATGGAAAAGATGCAAATCTTTAATACAAGGGAGGTTTAGGTAAAATGGAGAAAAAGATGATATTACAAATTTTAGGGATGATGTTAATACTTTTATTTTTTGCAGCAGCGGTTTCTGCTCTTGAAACAGTAGTGACTATATCTATTGTAGATAATCAAGGAAACCTAATTCCTCATGCAGGATTTTTTGTTGCTAAAGGCTATGGGGTCTCAAGTATAGATCTTATAAAAGGAGAAGCGGAACTTTTTTCAAATTATAAAATGATTGGACCTTCAGGAAGTGAAACTATCAGTCTGCCTGAAGGGATGTACTCAATTGTCGCGAGTTATGGGGGTGGGGGTTATGAAAGCAATTCACTTGATATTGGGGGTGGACAAGGAATTAGCATGATTAGAGAAATTGCTCTAAATCCAACAACAAAAGGTACTGTTATATTTAAAGTTGCAAGCATTCCAAATGCTCAAGTAAGAATGAGGGAAGAAAGTTATCTAACAGATAATGAGGGATTTACTAGACCTATAACTCTCGAGCAAGGCACTTATAGCTATACAATAACTAAGGGAGGTTATGATGATTATTCTGGTACAAAAGAAATAAAAGCAGGTAGAATTGACTTGTCTTTTATACAACTTACAGAATCTGATTCTGCTGATGATACTCCAATTCCTAGCTCTAGTGGTGGAGGAGGTGGGGCAACTGCACCAACTCCAAGTTCAGGAGGTGGTGGCGGAGGACAAGGTGGAGGTTGTTATGATAGAGACGGAGGTAAAGATGTTTTTGAAAAAGGCATAGCTGCAGGCATTTGGGATAGGTGCTTTTCAAAATATAAAATTTTAGAGAGATACTGTACTGAGAATAATGAAGGAGCAGATTATATTGATGAATGCCCCTTAGGTTATATTTGTGATGATGGTGCTTGTATTGAAAGTGATTTAGATGATAGAGAAGAAAAGCTACCTCCAGAGAAAAGGGAGAGAGAAGAAGCTCCTCAAGAAGAAGAAATACCTCAAAAAGAAGTTGCTGCAATACCTCCAATTTGTAATGGATGTATTTTAGGAGATAAATGTGCTCCCATTGGCTATAGAGTAGAAGGAAAATACTGTAATATAAATAGCGAATTTAAAGAACAAAAATCTTCAGAAGAAAACTGTGATAATAATTTTGAGTGTGAAAGTAATTTATGTGTTGATGAAGAGTGTATTAGTGGAGGATTGTTAAGAAGAATTCTCAATTGGTTTAAAAAATTCTTTTGAGGGTAAATATTTTTTTGTTTTGCCTAAACTCTTAGCGAATCTTTACATTTACTACGGTGCTCCTTCAAACCAGTTTTGGGCCAATTTAGAGAAATCAACAAAGTCTATCGAACCGCTTTTATCAATGTCTCGACCACCACACCAGTTAGGAGTAGAACAGTCTTCAACCCAATAAAATACAAGCATTCTAAGGTCATCGAAATTTACAACAGAATCATAATTAAGATCACCTTCAAGTTCTACAGGATATCTTATTTCCAGACCTTGAATCCAATAGTTGGTGCATAGATCATTTGCTACCCATTCTAACGTATTTGTTCCAGCATTAACATCTATTACCCAAGTATCCGTAACTAATCCGTGAGAACCGCCGTGATTTTCAGCAGGATCATAATTTGAAACAATAGGCACACCATTCAGGCTAATAGTAACTGGTGAATATCCCCCACCAGGGCAACCTTCAGACCCTGAAGACAGGTGTCTAACTACTAACTCAAATTGACTAGCAAAAGAAGAATCAAATATCGCTGTGAAGCCGCCAGCCAGTCCGTATATGTACCACGTATCTTCGTAATACCAGTTATATGCAAAAGAGCTGTTTGGTGTAACTGTCATACCGGCGGTAGAAATTGAATAAGAATGAAAATCAGCCCAGCAATACAATGCAGGATCTACAGATTCTGGCTTAAAGATAATTTCATCGATCCATCCACAATCATTTCCTTCACTTATTGAAGAATCTTTTTGGTACACCCAGTCAAAAGTATGTGTGCCATCTTTAATGAAATAACTTTTTTCTGCCCAGTCTCTT
>CAZTKW010000548.1:0-3111 GCA_964614315.1 uncultured Pirellulales bacterium | reverse complement strand
GGGTGCTCACTTGCTGTTTCTGGACCCGAATATGGTTGGTCGACTCAGCGGTTCTTTCCGGTTGATAACCTCTGATGAAAGTTTGGTCCCCGCGAATATGACTACGTTTGGAGGACTGTACTCTGTCAGAGGCTACGAAGAAGATGAAATCGTAGCTGATGGCGGTATACTTGTGTCTGGTCAATATGAGTTTGACCTGGTGAAGCATAACGAGTCCATTGAAAATCGTGAAACCAGATCAGAACAAACGCAAGATAAGAAACCCTGGCTTAGAAAACTGGCTCCATTGGCCTTTATTGACTATGGGCGAGCCAAGATGAAAAATCCCGTAGCAGGCGAGCAGGAAATCCGTGAGCTCTGCTCAGTAGGGGGGGGTATAATTGTTGAGCTCGGTGATACTTTTAGCGCAGGAATATATTACGGCTGGCCACTTCGAGGAACTGACGAAACTGACAGAGGCGATGGCCGATTGAATCTTAGCTTAATAATGCGATGGTAAGTGTTTTGTCCAACGATGTAGTTGGGATAAGTTCTATAAATTGTTGTTACTCCAGTATTAGGAGGAGATATAGGAGGTCAAGACATGAAAGTCTTAAGAAAATTTTCGAAGAAACATTATTTTAAGCGGATCATCGTATACTTTTTGGCGTGTTCCATGTTTTTTAATACGTCAATTCCGGTTGTGCAGGCTGGACCGGAAGGAGCACAGGTTGTGAATGGTCAGGTTTCATTCCAACAAAGCGGTTCCAATACTGTTATAACCGCTTCTGACAAATCAATCATCAACTATAGCAGTTTTGATATTGCTCGACCAGAGATTGTTGAGTTTATCCAGCCCGGCAGCAGTTCTTCGGTGTTAAATAGGATACTTTCGGCAAATCCAACGAATATTAATGGAACTCTCCTTGCTAATGGCAGGGTATTCTTTGTTAACCCTGCTGGTGTCTATATCGGTGCCGGTGCAAGAATCAATGTAAACCAGTTAGTTGCTTCAGGGCTGAATATATCAAACTCTGATTTTATAAATGGGCGCTACAATTTTGTCGGAGGTGAAGGCTCTGTAATAAACAGCGGCGATATTTCAGCAGCAGAAAAAGTTTACCTCATTGGTAAACAAGTCGCTAACTCCGGCAACATAAGCTGTCCTGCCGGATATGTAGTGATGGCGGCAGGAGATAGAGTGTTCCTCGGCGAACCCGGCAGTGATATTGTGCTTGAAATAGAGGGATCATCTCTACCCGAGCTGGCTGACCCGATCGACTCGGGACCAGGGGTTCTCAATGAAGGCAGCGTCGATGCCGCTGGTGGAACAATAGTTCTTGCGGCAGAGGGGGATATCTATTCTCAGGCAATTTCAAACGTTGGCTCCCTGTCGGTTTCGGTTGAGGCCGGCGATGCAGGTGAGATAAAGCTTATTTCCGCGGATGGGACAGTTGTTAATAGCGGTTCCATTGAAGCCTCAGGCAGCGAAGGCGGACAGATCGCAATGGAAGGTTCTCGGGTCGGGCAATTTGGTACAATCCACGCCGATGGTACTGATTCAGACGGCGGCAAGGTCGACCTCTGGGCCAGTGATGTGGTGGCTCTTAGTTCGGATAGTCTGACCACTGCAAACGCGGGACTCAACGGCGATGGTGGTGAGGTCATAGTTTTCTCACCTGATACTGCACTCTTCTGGTCAGATGCAGAAATCCAAGCGAAAGGCGGCACAGTTTCCGGTGACGGTGGTTTTGTAGAAGTGTCTGGCAAAAACCATGTTGAAATATTTGGTTTGGTGGATGCGTCTGCTGCAGGTGGCACAAACGGGACATTCCTCATCGACCCAGCTAACGTCGAAATCCAAACCGTTGATGATGTAACTTCCACGTGGAGTGGCTTGGATCCGGACGTTTTTACGCCCGGTCAGGCCAGTGCCACGATTGATACAGCTACGTTGACGAATAATTTAATGGCTGCAAGTGTCACAATTACCACAAATGGCGATTTTGGGCAAGAGGGCGACATTACAGTGAGCAACCAGATTGATCTTGACGGTGGCAATGGTAATACGTTAACTCTTCAAGCCGATGATGACATTATTATCAACGCTGCAATTTTGGACACCATTTTGGGCACTCTTGACGCTGTTAATATTGTGCTTAATGCCTCCGATGGGACTCCAGCACCAGGGGACCCCCAGATCAATGTAGATATAGGTGCTTCTATAAATACATATGGTGGTAATTTTACATCCAGTGGTACCACATTTGACAATACAGGCGGAATAATCAGCACCTCGGGTGGGGACATCGCTATAAACCATACGGGCACGGTCACCCTTGGGGCACAACTGGGTCCGGGCATTGGAACGATGTCTGGTACTTCAACTTCAATTGGCGTTGCCTCGAATGCCGCCAGCATCCAGGACGCCATCGACATTGCTCCAACCGGCGCGACCATTACTGTTGGCAGCGGCACCTATGACGAGGATCTGTTAATCAACAAGAGCAACCTGACATTGCTGAGTAAAATTGATGCCTCTGTGACGATTCAAACCGTGGACGGCGTTGCAGGCACAAACCACGTTGGCATCAGTATTCCATCCTCGGGCGCTGGTTTCACCCTTGGCGGTGATCTTGATGGTAACCCTAATAATAGCGATGACAATGGTTTTACAATCCTCAGCGGCGTCACCGTGAACCGCTTGATTGAACTGGCGAATGCGCCCAGCGGCGTGACCATCTCCAATAACACTATCGACGTTACCGGTAATGCTGTCCATGGCATCTCAGTTGGTGCGGCCGGTGCAACAGACTTGGTGATCAATAAGAACAATTTCATTAGCACCAATACCAGTGAGTTCACCATCTGGGGCCCTCTTATGGTGAATGTGACGGTCACCGATAACGATTTCACCGCCAGCAGCACATCTGGGACTAACGCTATACAGTTTGCTGGCGTTGCCGGTGGGACTATCAGCGGGAATGATATTAGCGGCTTTGACAGGGGCATCGGCGTCTACGATGGCCTTAGCAGCCTGACCATCACGGACAACACTATCAGCAACGGTACTACTGGTATCGATATTATGCATTATGGTGTTGGCACCAAGACAGGTTTAGTCATAACGGA
>CAZTKW010000547.1:0-3118 GCA_964614315.1 uncultured Pirellulales bacterium | reverse complement strand
ATGGTTGTACCGGGCGTCTACGACGTCCTGTCGGCCAAGATTGCCGAGCGCGCCGGCTTCTCCTCGGTAGTCCTCACCGGCTATGGCGTCGCCGCGAGCCATCTGGGAGAACCCGACTTCGGTTTGCTGACCCAGACCGAGACCCTCGATGTGGCCCGTCGAGTGACCGCCGCGGTTAGTATTGCCGTCATCGTCGATGGCGACACCGGCTACGGAGGCCCCTTGAACGTCCAGCGCATGGTTCGTGACCTCGTTCGGATGGGAGCGCGAGGAATCATCCTCGAAGACCAGCGCTGGCCCAAGCGCTGCGGCCACATGCGCGACAAGGAGGTAATCGATGCGGAGGAGCACGCCGCCAAGATACGGGCGGCGCGGGATGCTCGCGGCGACGCGCCCTTCGTAATCACGGCACGGACGGACGCGCTGGAGACACACGGCCTGGACGAGGCGCTCCGACGCGCGCGCCTGTATAAGGAGGCTGGCGCGGACGTCCTCTTCGTCGAGGGACCCCGGACGCGGGAGGAACTGCGGCGGATTGGCCGGGAGCTACCCGCGCCCCTGGCCGTCAACCTGATAGAGGGCGGCCGTACGCCTTTGTGCTCTCTCCAAGAACTCCACGAGATGGGCTTCTTCAGCGTAGGGTTTGTCCTCTCCGGTCTATATGCGGCAGCGCGAGCGCTGGAGCGAACCTACGCCGAGATCCGAGAGAAAGGAACAACGGCGGACCTCGGCGACAGGCTCATGTCTTTCGACGAGTTCAATGCTATCGTCGGGCTGGAGACGCGCTACGCAGACGACGAACGATACCGTGCGTGAGGCCTCGATTCCCATGTCGTATAGGGACGCCGCGGCCTTCCGGCACGCTGGCAATCAGGGGCGAGGCTGGCCCATATGACCTGGGGAAGCGTCCGGGAGACAAGCAACAAGAATGAACGATCTGTTGTTACGCTGCTGGATACATGCATGAGCTGAGGATTCTATCGCCTACCGCCATCCTGGGCTATGGTTTCCCTGCCGAGTCCCTGGCAGAGGGAATGGCCAACAAGCCGCACACCATCGCCGTCGATGCCGGCTCGACCGACCCCGGGCCGTACTTTCTCGGTATCCAGCCCGGCGAGGCAGTCGGTAAGCTGGCCCAGTTCGCCCGGACCATGGACGCGGACCTGAGGCCGCTTATCAAGGCGGCGCTCGAAGCCCGGATACCCCTCATCATCGGCTCGGCCGGCGGCGCGGGCGGAAACCCACACCTGATGGGCGTCGCGCTTCTCATCAGGGGAATCGCCGAGCAGGAGGGGCTGAAGTTCCGCATGGCCCTGATTAGGGCCGAGATCGAGCAATCGCTGGTCAAGGAGAAACTGCGGCAGGGGAAAGTGACGCCCCTAGGCCCGGTACCCGACCTGTCGCCCGACGACGTGGACCGGTCTGTGCGCATCGTGGCCCAGATGGGGGTGGAACCCTTTGTCCGGGCCCTTGAAGAAGGCGCCCAGGTGATCGTTGCCGGTCGGGCCAGCGACCCGGGCATGTTCGCGGCATTGCCTATCCTCAAGGGATTCGATAAGGGCCTCTCCATCCATATGGGAAAGATCCTCGAGTGCGGCGCCATAGCGGCCGAGCCGGGAAGCGGCGGAGATGTAATCCTGGGCACGGTAAGGCGCGACCACTTCCTGGTGGAGCCCATGAACCCGGGCCGCAAGTGCACAGTCAGGTCGGTGGCTGCCCACAGCCTTTACGAGGCTGCCGATCCCTGGCGCCTGAACGAACCCGGCGGTACGGTTGACCTGCGGGGGGTGAGCTTCGCCCAGGAGACCGACCGCCGCGTGCGGGTGTCCGGCAGCACGTTTGTCAAAGACCCCGTCTACCGCGTCAAGCTCGAAGGCGCCGAACTTGTGGGGTACAGAACCATCTGCATTGCCGGTGTGCGCGACCCGGCGGTTCTGGCCCATCTTGACGAAATGCTCGAGGCCGCCCGAACAAGAACCGCCGAGCAGTTTAGCGATTTGAGCCGCGCACAATGGGATCTGCACTTCAGGGTCTACGGAAGGGACGGCGTGATGGGGCCGCTGGAGGCCGAGAGTTCGCTGGCTCACGAGGTCGGTCTGCTCATCGAAGCCATTGCCTCGACCGAGGAGCAGGCCACGAGCATCTGTATGTTCGCGCACGCCCAAATCCTGCACTACGGCTTCCCGGGAAGGACATCGACCGCCGGCAACCTGGCGTTTCCTCTCTCGCCCCAGGATATCCCAGCCGGGCCTGTCCATCGCTTCAACATCTACCACCTAATGGAGGTTGACGACCCTCTCGTCCACTTCCCCATCCAGATGCTCGAGGTCGGCCATGACTGAATCAACCGTTTGTTTGGCTGACCTTGCCTCCGTTATTCGGAGCAAGAACGCAGGACCTTTTGTGCTCACGCTTGACGTGTTCTTCAAGGAAAAGGAAATTTTCCGGAAGGTACGCGATGCCGGAGTCATTACCAAGGCCAACGTCGCCGAGCTTTACCGCGTTAGCGAGGATGATATCCTGGAGGTCACCTTTTTCGAGCCCGCCGACGCCCTGAAAATCTCCATCAAACGCTGGGTTAGTTCCGCGGCCCCGGGCGACACCGACGTCTTCGGCGCCCAACAGCACGTGCCCTTGATGTCACTGAGTTTCAAGTTGGAAACTTGAACTGGATGTTAGGTGCTGGACAGCGCCGTGGGGTGGCGAAATCCCATCCGGCTCTTCCGACGTCACGCCACCAGCCGCCCATGTTCATGGTGCGGACCACAAATCATTGATCCCCGAACCATCGCACGCAGCCCTCTGCGTGCCTGGCAGATGGCCACATGGGGCGGTGCGAACACCACTCAATAGAGGTGTCCCCACCTCAATCCTGCCGCTGGGTAATCACTAGCACTTCCTGCAGCGGGGTATAGGGTAGGCTCAGCGCCTCTGCTACCTGTCGACAGGTGAGCTTGCCATTGATGGCGTTCACGCCCTCAGCCAGAGAGGCATCCCGGCGCAGGGCGTCGAGACCCTCGTTGGCCAGGCGCAGGATGTAAGGCAGAGTAGCCGAAGTCAAGGCTTCAGTCGCGGTTTGCGGTACTGCTCCGGGCATATTCGGCACACAGTAGTGGAC
>CAZTKW010000546.1:0-3119 GCA_964614315.1 uncultured Pirellulales bacterium | reverse complement strand
GAAGTGCCTCCACCTGAACGTCGCCCACGCCCTAGCGCGGGAAAACCCAATCGGCGCGCTTGTTCTGCGAGCGCTTCCCGAGCACGCTTGCCTCCCCGAAGAAGTGATCTGCGCAGTGTTTTGACTAGTGGGGCAAAACCCTTGTCACTGGTGAAACACCAACTCTGACATGGTATGGACTCGGTTAACCGTAGTATCACTTCCGGCAGCGATTGCTACCGCAGTTTTGGCTCAACTCTTCTCGCGCTTCAGGCTAGATTCTCCCTTTAGGTACGGCCCCCTCAGGGCGAAACATCACCAAGGTGATACCTGATCAGTTCATAATTCCTGGATTCGGTCACATACTTGACCCGACCAACACCTTGGGCGTACCACTCGTAATCCGGTATACCCTCACCCTGAATCTGAAGCTTCCAACAGGATTGATATATCTTTCCAGGAGAAGTTCGCGTTGGGGCAACGGCTATCGTTTCCTGAAATAGAACCTTTACGGTGACTGTTTTTCCATCCAAGTTGTATGCCCAGCTCTCTCCGGCTTTGAACGGCAGTTTGTACTTGCGAATAGGGGTGGTGTAGATCGTCCTTGCAGCACCTGTTTCTCGAGCGTACTCGTAAACACCATCTTTCGTACGATGCACGTAGCTGTATTGCTTTGGCTCATCGCCAATCTGTGTTGTGACAACGTAGCATTCCACTCCACCGATAGTAGCCGTTTCCTCGGCAATCTGCTGCAAGATCGTTGAGCTTGGGTGATATGTCGGGAGCCAGTCCGCTTGGGCATCGCGCCAGAACCACTCGCTCCCCTCTGACAAAGGGAGATACTCCTTTGACAAGTCCGGTGGGACGAAGTTTTCTTCGATTATTGGCGTTGTTGTTGATTCATACCTTGTTCCAATGTCGAATGGTGCGCCCGAACCAATCTTCCCAACTAAGGAATGTCGCGGCAAGCCGGAAGCTAAGTAACAAGGATCAGAGGTATTTCCTTCTATGCCGCCTGGTCCACAAAAACCCTCTGAACCGTCCGGACCAACAATGTAACGGACCTGTCCGCTTGCAGAGATGATAATGGTGTCATCGCTCTCTATCTGTATTCCGGTCGATTGCCACGAACTAATCGTTGAATCGACTTGTTGGGTGAAGGTTTCCGTCCCTATTCTACCGACAACTTGGATAACGACGGTCCAAACGCCGACATTGTCCGCACACCCGCCACACTTAGCCGTATCGTTCATCCCAAGATAAAGGATTTGGGCATCCAGGTGCCCACTTTCAAAGGGCTCAAGGGTAAAATCCGCATTGATCAAGGAGTCACACGCCGTAATTCCCACCAAGAGCAACATTAAACCCACCATAATACCGAGCTTCCCGCCTATTCGCCTCATCTCTAATCACTCCTTTGCTGCGCGATAGAAACACAGGCAGTCAGATCTATTTCAGTTCCAGCCATTCATTCCACTTGAATCAAGTGAGCCGACTCTGAAAGGAGTTCATACAGCGCAGCGGCGGTAAAACTATACCCAAAGAAGTTGTAGCCCTCGGAAAAGCTGGCGTATGCTCCAACCGCACCGAGTATGGCCAAGCCGATTCGCTCAACACGCTCAAACTCCTTTGTTCTTTCCGTTCGTGGATCCAGAAGAGTGTTCGGAGGGATGGCGCGTATCGCGAGGTTGTCAAAGGCGACCCACGTCCCGGATTCTTCAGCAGTGCCAGCAAAGACGCCGACATCCCCTTTTGTGAACGAGACCTCGGGGACACTCAGTATACGTCTATCGTTCAGGTAGAATACAAATTTATTACCCGGTGCGATGACTCTCAGGTGGTTTATCTCTCCTGGCTCGTAAGCTGCCGTACGCCGCCAAGGCACAACGGTCTCCAGCCTCCCGTCTAACGCCTTAGTGAAACGGATATACCCATCTGCTCGTACATCCAGCGCGTAGAAGTTGTTATCGTCTTCGTAGCGCAGAACAACTCCAAAGAAGTGGCGGGCATTGTACGATGAAAAAGGACTGATGTCGAGATCGAGAACAAAGCGTCCTTCATCACAGCAAAAGCGCTGCATGACCCTCTGTCCTTGCTCCTTGACCTGGATGGACAATTGCTCGTCCAATATGGTGATTCGCCCTGATTGTCCCACCCAATCCCACTCATCACAACTGAGCGGGAAGGTTTCTTCAAGTGCAATGGACAGGCTCTCAACAGTATGTCTCAGTTCGTGCGACGATATGGAACTTGTGGGTATGGCAAAACCACTTGAAAGATACAAACCTGTCTCAACAGGCTCGCCTTCTCCGGGCACGCTCTGCCAGTTCCACCACCTGACTCCTGCCTCAACAAGTCCCCAAAAAGGACCTATGCGAACCCCACCTCCTGCGGTTATTTGATTCGCCAGCCAGCCGCCCGTCACGTACTGGGTGTTGCATGGCACTGGTGTTACTGCGCAACGCAGGCGGGAGTAGCTAGCAGAAACGAACAAGGGTGAAGCAAGTGAAACACGCCACCCAAGCTCATCGAGATATACTTTCACCTCTCCACTCGCAATTGGCTCTGGCTGGTCTCCAATCCAACCATTCTGGATTGGATCTACTCCATACCAGAAGTCCCAAACGGTAAGGCCCGCAACAAAAGAGATGAGTGGTCCGGCCGTGTAGCTGTAGCGTTCGAGAAAGCCAAACTCCCCAGAGGGATATTCCCCCCATATATGCGCAAAACCTCCTATTCCGACATCCGTCGACAGCACGGGAAGGCAAACAAGCAAGAGAGAGAAGATCAAGAGTCCGAAAGCCGTCACGTTATTCTTCATCAGGTTTCCTCCTTTTCCCCCTCAGACCAACTGCTGTTCTCAGATCCTGTTCTGCAACCAGTCCCTCTACGGGAATACTCGTGAAATGGTTTCATGATTTCTATCACTCACCCCCTGATACACGGGGAACTATTAGGGTCTATCACATGAACTACTATCGAATCACTCGAACTTAAGCCCTGGCTATCCGTCACCGTCAGCGTGAGCACAATGTCTTCCCCTTCGCAACGATCGGTGGCCGGGGCGGTGTACATCGGGTGAAGCGCGCGCGGATTGTCAAAGGATCCACGCCCCCCTGCCGCTGTCCAGTAGTAGATCA
>CAZTKW010000545.1:0-3125 GCA_964614315.1 uncultured Pirellulales bacterium | reverse complement strand
GGACAATACAAACGTTTCTTTAATGCTTAAGTGCATCCAAGCAGACATACAGGACCCTCTTGCAATTTCAAAAGGCTGTGTCCATGTTGCCTATACTGTTGCAACATTTCATATTTTGGATAAATGGCGGCAGGCTTTAGACAATCTAATACATGTTCTTGTACCTGGCGGCCATTTAGTATTCATTTGCGAAAATAACCAGTTCATGCATCAGACAGAAGGATTCGAAAAAGATTGTGATTTTGCTGTTATTGATTCTACCCTAAGAAAATTTATGAAGTACTATCACAAACTCCGTAAAGAGCTAGGCGAGTCGTATGTACCTAGTGAACTTCGCTATTCTGATATGATGCCAGCTATTAAATACCTTCGAGAGTCCAGCCTGGAAGAAATTGATTCAGGCATACCCTCAGACCAGTTGAGTTGGGATAAACCGCATACATATAAAGATATCCTTCACTGCTTTCGAAATCGCCAGATGACTACCTGGGGATCAGATTTGTCAAATTCTGCTCGAGCAGTTATTGCAGACAAGTTGGGTATCTGGGTGAAAGAGCAAGCCATTGACATAGAGAAAAAATTCTTGTTACCAGCTTGCCTTGTACCTTATGTATTTAAAAAACTTGGAGCAAAGTAAGCATATGAAAATTGCATTAGTCAATACCCGCATTTCAAGTCGTTTCTCTGAGATTGAGTGTACCTATGATCAATTACCACCGGTTACAGCACTACCTTTGTTGGCATGTGAGACAGAACGTAGACTACACATTAACAATTCAAGTGTCGAAATCCGAGCCTTCGACAGACCACTTATAACGGAGGAATTTGTAGAAGCTCTTGCCAACTATGATATTGTGGGATTCACCATTTGGTTCTCAAATGCCGGTAGTGCTATTGACTTAGCTGAACAAATTAAAAATAAAAATTCACATATAAAAATTGTATTTGGCGGACCAGATGCAACCAATCTGAATAGACGACTTCTGGTGAATAGAAACTGCATAGACTATGTGGTAGCTGGTGATGGAGAAGATTCAATTTGGCGGCTCGCTTTAAATTATTCTCCTGACAGCATACCTAACCTTTGGTATCGATCAGATATGGGTATCCAATTTAGTTATACATGGGAGTCCTCACTCGACGACATTGAGCCGTTTGACTTTCGACATGTCTCAAACCTTGATTTGCAATTATATGATTCACGCCGCAGCGACTATGTATATAATCCACAACTCCTGCCTATCTCTGTCGTTTGGACACGTGGTTGTCCCCGGGCTGAAGGAAAGCATAGATGCGCATATTGCAGTATTCCTGGTGCAAAGGTAAGATCAGCATCCGCTGAAAATGCATGGGCTCAAGTGGAGCATTTACGACAGACCCATGGGATAACGGCTTTTTTTGAAGGAGGAGATGATTTTGCCTCATCATCATTCTCAGAAGAGCTTCTGAACAGCTCATCCAGAGTTTCAAATATTAATGTGCGTTCCTATGCCGGGTTGTGGCAACTGACAAATAACAAAATCGATACTTTGAAAAAACTTGGCCTTTCAGAAGTATTCTTAGGATTGGAAACAACTGATATCGAAATAAACAAATGGAGTGGGCACAGTGTTACACGAAAGCTTGTTTTTGAAACATTGGCTCGTCTTCAGGATTGTGGAATATCAGTATGTATTCCATTCATTTTTGGATTACCAAGAGAATCTTTTGATAGTCTTCGTTCATCGGAATCTCTTGCTTATGATTTGGTTGACAGTTTTGATAATATAAGGATGGTTCTTGTATCTTTAGCTATTCCATTAATTGGGTCAAGATGGTTTGACCAATTAGCAAAGATATCTGCTATCCAAATAAACTATGGCGATGAAAACCTGATGACAACAGATCAGCCAAATTACGCAAAGTTATTGGAATGTTCGATTGAGAATTACTGCAGTGTTAATACATCTGATGTTGTTGAAACAGTTCATCGCATTCGCGACCAATTGTCTCAAACAGTTAAAGTGGGTTGGTTTGGAGATTTAGATCACTCGGTTCATAACAGCGTTAATTTTAGTGTCATAGCAAAATAGACAACATTCCCATATAATAAACTCTACCTTTCCCTACATATGATAAACACGATACGTTTCCCCAAGGTAGCAGGCGGTCTTCAATTTTAGGGTAGTCTGACTTACGTATCTGTGGAGTGCAGCTATCGATCAGGGGAGAAATGTTAATTTAGATTGATTTTAATTGCAAAAGTAACCACGTATCCCGTTTTGGTTGCTCTAATTTATCTTCAACCCTCTCCTGTCAGAAATCAGTTGCATATAAGGCTTTAAATGTTATCATGTCGTCTGTTGAAAACTGATATATTACTTCTACAGTAGAGGGTAGAGCACATAATGCCATGGAGCATAAATTAACAAATGCTAAATTTGATACCATTCCTCCCAGTGCTTCCGCGATGATGGAAGCACTGAGAGCGTTTGGCTACGAGCCACAAACCGCCATTGCAGATTTAATTGACAATAGCATTTCTGCAGGTGCTAAAAACGTCCGGTTAAATGTTCATTGGGAAGGGGAGAAATCGATCATATCCATCGTTGATGATGGTATTGGCATGTCTGAAGAAACTCTCAAAGAAGCGATGAGGTTGGGCAGCCAAAATCCATTGGAGGAAAGAGACCAAAAGGACTTGGGGCGTTTTGGGCTTGGGATGAAAACCGCTTCACTATCACAATGCCGATGTCTGACGGTTTGCTCCAAACATAAAGGATCGTCTCCAGCAAGACGCCGCTGGGACCTGGATCATATAGCCTTAACTGATGAGTGGCACTTACTCAAAGAGGCTCGCGAGACATCGGGGAATTCCTTTGAGTGTTTGGATAGTATGGAAAGCGGTACAGTTGTTCTTTGGGAGTCTATGGACAGACTCGTGGGTGGCATGCAGGAAGATAAAGAGAGCGATCATAAATTTTTCCTTGAGCGTATCGCAATTGTGAAGGCACATCTCGCCATGGTCTTCCACCGCTATATGCAGGCACCAGATGGTTTGAAAATATGGATTAACTCCATAAGGGTAGAACCATGGGACCCATATCTCAAAAACGAAGATGCCACGCAACGTCCGGGCGAGGAGT
>CAZTKW010000544.1:0-3125 GCA_964614315.1 uncultured Pirellulales bacterium | reverse complement strand
CATAAGTTATCAAATCGCTCCCAAAATTACAAGTATTTTCTGGTGTTTCGTGCGGCTCTTGTCAGCAAAACCCATAAAACACCGTAGTTGTTCCCTTGCAAAGAGGTGCTGGCTCATTGTCTGTACGCACCTCAACCATAGCCTCCCTCTCAAAAACAAGTTTTTATGTATTTTTTGGCATCACCCGGCTCCCGAACATATCGTGACCAACGCTAACCGCCTGATTCGTTCAAGGCTTTTAAGGAACAAAGCTTTCGGTACAGCGACCTCTGCCATCTGAAAGATCGCATATCTTTAATGCCTTAATCACCAAAGTTCGGTCTTAATAAATTATTGGCCCGATATATTTTTTTGCTAATACAATATCATCAAACCAAACGGTAGCGATTTTGGTATTGATTACCAAATCAGGGTGCTGCGAAGCATAGGTGTCGGTTTGCTTAAAAGCCCGTTCGCTGACGTAGTGCAGCAGCCACAGACGGTTCCAGTCAAGCCGCATATCCTGCCGCCAGCGGAAGCCCTCGAATGGTTGGCCCTTCTCGTCGTCAAGGACAAATTTATCTCGTTTCCAGTAGCCGCGGACGGTGCCGGGGCCGAAATGAGCGACGAAATTTCCGTCTATCCAGAGGGCCTGCTCACCATCTCTCTTTTCAGGTGAGGAATTCATCTTTACCATCACTTCCACACAAACCCAGCGGTTGCGTGGTATGGGTACGGACTGTTTATGCTCGAAGTAATCTGGGTAGAAACTATTGCCTCCCGGCCCCTGCCAGCTGCGCATCTCGGGCCAGTATGATGAAGTTGCCCAGATACCTGGAGGTGAAATCGGCAAATCCGGTCGATTGAGTTGCGAGGCGTTGAACGGCTCGATATCTGTTCCACACCAGCGGGTGCTGGGCTCCTTGCTGATTTGGCCCATCGGGTATGGCACTGGGTCTATCATCCCCCTGATTCGAACAAAGTGATGACAAAAACCATAGTCGGAGACGAATTTTGTATAAAACCGGATGTAGAGTTCATCCTGGCCCGGTGAGATAACCTTGAAGAGGTATCCGCCATCATTTTCATTTCTGGTTGCTGTCATTGACATAGACCGTTTGCCTGAACTTCCGGGGGGCGCATCTGCGGAAAAGGCCAGTACTTTGTCGTCCTTGTTGGAAAAGCTGGTCCAATTCTGGAAGATTTTCCTGAGGGAATCCTTCTCGAAGTTCTCTGTGAAAACCACATCGGGGTCGCCAGCAATTCCTTCATCGCCTCTGTATTTACGGGCCAAACCCTTCCCTGATAAGGACTCAATCGCATTCTTTTGGACAGGGGAGCTATCTTTTTGGGGTGCTTCGGCTTTCGCATAACTCGGAAAAGTAAAAACCAACACCCAAAGTACGGCAACAGTGAATCTTAACGCAGGTTTGCAATTGACCATTTTAACACCTTAATAAAATATAGTTGCAAAATGTGTTAGGATGTACTTTCACATAACATCGTTTTGCTATCTGACATTTCCCATATTAAACGCTTGGCTACGTAACCAAGCCTTCCAATTCTACGATAATATCAAAATATTCTTTCAGCCGCAATCGCTGAAATTTCAATGACCTTGCGACTGTTAAAAGTAAAGAAAATCCGTACAACCAAAGTACAACCAAAAGGTCAAATATCGTGTAAACTCACAAAAATTGCAAATCCATATAATAAATGTGTCAAAACAGGGAATTTTGAGCAGGTTACCACAAAAGATGGTCATCTTATTGAACATACGTTTGCCGGGGTAAAGACAACAGAATTGGGGTATTGTCCGGCAGGCGCCTTGCGGAACCTGTGGGTGTTTGTTATTGTCAGCTCGCGGATTTTATTATGGATTTTTTGTGACGGACTTGGTCAGGGTTTGGGTGAGGATGGTCTTGTTGCTATCTATTATGGTAATGTTTCCTGCGGGCGGGCCATGGGTTGCGAAGGAGAGCAGCCAGTGTTTGGAACCTAGTGAGACGGTGACGGAGGTGGAAATGTGGGAGGTGGTGCTGTGGAGTGGGTCGGTGTTTATTGTGCAGGTGGGTTTGATGTTGTTGTTGGCTGGTGAGGCGTGGATGACGGTGAGGAAGTTTAGGTTCGTCTTGTTGTTGAGCGTTGGTGTGATTGTGATATGGTTATGAATGAGGTCTTTGTTTCCACCTTTGACCATTTCCTGTGAAGAGGTGGTTGATTCGGGCAGGAGCATATTGATGAAGAGTTTGCCATCAGTGTCGGTGATTGTGATTGTGTTATCGGTGAGTTTTGCGGGTTTGAGAGAGTGCATGAGCCAATGTCGAGGTTGGGGTTGTGGTGTGTCGGTGCGGTCGAATACGATGAAGATGTCGGGCCGACAGAATACGACTTGTCGGGTGAAATTTGTGACCTGGCCTTTGGGGTATGCGTTTGCGGCCTGGCCACAGACGTATGTGTAGTGAGGTTCGGCGTTTTCGTATGCGATGATGTCGCCTGTGTCGTATGGGCCCAGCTTTTCGATGGGTTGGTAACGGCGGACGGGGTCGTTCTGGAAAGGTCTTTGCGAGCCACCTATGAGCAGGGTGTTGTGGAATCGAGTGTCTTTTGCGCCGTATTGGCTGGCATCGATTGCAAGGTTTCCGAGTTTGTGGATGAGGAGCTGATTCTGGTCGAAGTGCTGATGACCGGCGTAGTAGTCTGCGCAGACGAAGAGGGCGAAGGTGGCGTCTTTTTGCCATGAGGAGCGCATTGCGGTCCAGCCGAGTCCGCGGAAGATTCGTGCGGTTGGCAGTGAGGACGGTGGTTGGGGGGTGATTGAGGTGTCATAGAAGAGAACGTAAGGAAATATCTGGAAATCGAAGCGGGAAGGTTCGATGGTCTGTGTTAGGTATTGGGCGATGTGGTTGTTGTAGTGTGTCGCGAGCAGGGGGAGGTAATCGAGATTTGACTGGTCAATTTTGTTTGGTGATTTGTAAGCGTAGATATCAGCGACGCCGACTGCGCCGGAATCGTGCGGGCGTGATGTGTAAACGAGCCATTGTGGGTCGCCGGCGAGAGCAGTTGCAAGTTCGAACGGATTTTCGTTTGTGGCGGTGTACCATGCCTGCCATTGCTGGATCATTTCGTACCAGAAGAAAGCGTGG
>CAZTKW010000543.1:641-3127 GCA_964614315.1 uncultured Pirellulales bacterium | reverse complement strand
ATGGCGGGCCAAATCCAAAGTTTACTTGTCCAATTTGTCAGAAGAGCGAATGGTTATCTCGAGTCCGGCAAAAAAATTTATTTATTCCCCATGATTGTCCTCAATCCAACGAATGTCAAACTTTATGTTCTCGGCAGGGAGATGAACTATGGACTCACTACCATCAAAACTTCGTTTTCTCAATTGGTTGTGATCCTAATTTACCAGCTCCTAAATGCTTTCATCCTCGTGTGGTTCCTAATGAGAAGTATCCGAATTTTCTTACTCATTATTGTGATCAAGGGTCTATTATTTCTTGCCGTCAATTAGCTTATGCTTGCCAAATCGATATAGCGCAAAAACCTATTGACATAAACTGGTCCAATTATGATTTTCTGTTTATAGATATTAGCGAATGTAATCAGAAATTTTCTCGTCCGAACATTCCAATTATTTTATATGGGCATGATTTTTGGAGTGAAGGCGAGTTTTTTCAATGGGTAATTGACTGGATTAAACCAGATATATTTTTGACCTCTTATCCAACCCAATGGAAAAAAAATTTTAGGTTTCCATCTAAAACCAAAATAGCTTTCTATCCTCTTTTTCCATCGCTCTTTTTTACCAGACCAAATTTAAGCGATAAAAAACTTGATTTATTAGTTATTGGAGCTATTGCCTCTTCAATTTATAGGTCAAGGATTTCTTTAGATAAACAAATTTCCCAATTTAATAATCGCTACGAGATTGAATTCTCTCATCGAGTTGGGGCGCTGTGTGCTTCTTGGAAAGGGCCAGCCTATTATCTAGACCCAATCACTAAATCTCCCGTTTCCTATCTTAATAAGTGGTCTGAATATTTAGGTATAGCAAGATATGTGATCTTCGGGAGAATGAAATACTCTATTTTAGCATATAAATATTACGAAACTCTTGGCTCCGGAGTTATTCCAATTTTTCCCGAAGTGCCGGATTTAAAACTTTTAGGAATTAAACCATTTGAACATTATATTCCGCTTTCCGAAGTTGAAGGAAATAACAAAAAATTATCTTATTATTTAGATAATTATGAAAAATATAAATACATTGCCGAGAACGCTGTAAAATGGTATAAAGAAAATTCAGACAGAATGCTGTTTGAGGATTTTGAAAACCTAATTAGAGAAATTACTAATTATAAATATCCCAAAAGATTAATCTAAAAATGAAAATTTGTTATTTAGCTGATGCTAGCAGTATTCATACTTATCGTTGGGTTACTTATTTCGCCAAGAAAGGTTATAAGGTGAGCATTATTTCTTTAAAACGTCCCACCTTTAATTATCAAGGGATAGATACTTTTTTAATAAAAAAAATAAAATATTCTCCTAACATAAGTTCTCATTTAGTTAATTTTTTGCCGGTTATTTTTCAGATTAGTCGAGCAAGAAAACATATTCAGGCGGATGTTTTTCATGCTCTTGGTAGTACCAACGGCTGGCTGGCCGCGTTGGTCGGTTTCAGTCCATTAATTTTTACTATTGCCGACCCGGGAATTTTTTCAATTCCTTATCAACGGAAATTGTCGAAAATTTACAAAATTCTAAATAAATATTCTATGAAAAAATCTAATTTGTTGGTTTGCGATGGGGAGAATACGAAAGAGGCCATGATAAATTTAGGGGCTTATCCGGAAAAAATTAAAATTGTTCGCTTTGGAGTAGATATTCAAAAATTTAAACCCCAAAAGATGGACGATAAATTTAAAGAAAGTCTCTTTGGAGGAAACTTTAAAATAGTTATCAGCACCAAACCCTTAAGGTTAGAGTGCGATGTAGAAACTTTGGTTAAGGCAATTCCTGAAGCTCTAAGAGAAATTCCAGAAGCAAGATTTCTTATCGTGGGAGATGGAGATCAAAAAAAGAATTTAGTGAATTTAGCGAAATCTTTAAAAATATCCGAAGCTGTTAAATTTATTGGTCGTGTTCCCAGCGAGAAAATTCCTTTGTATTTAAACTTAGCTGATGTTTTTGTGTGTACATCTCTGGTGGAAACCGGTTTAGCCTCAAGCACTGCCGAGGCTATGGCTTGCGGGTTGCCGGTGGTGGTTAGCGATTCTGGAGATAATAGAAGATGGATAAAAGATAAAGAAAACGGATTTATATTTCCCTTAAAAGGTTTTAAAACTTTGGTTAGAGAAATCATATATGTTTTGGGAAATAAAAGCTTCAAAGAAAAAGCTGGGAAAATTAATAGAAGAATGATTGAAGGGAAGAATAATTACTATAAAGAAATGAAAAAAATGGAAAAAATTTATCAGCAAGTAGCAAATGAAAAATAAAATAAAATCAATTTTAAAGCAGTTTCCATTTTTTTATCGGGCAATTCGTATTATTTATTGGAAAATTGGAAGTTTGAGAGCAAATTTAATAGGCACTAAATTGGAAGAAAAAAGGTGGGCTAAACGTTCTTTTAATGAAGTTAAAAAAGGGTTTAATAATTTAAACCATCCCCAGCGTCAATTTTTG
>CAZTKW010000543.1:0-631 GCA_964614315.1 uncultured Pirellulales bacterium | reverse complement strand
TTGGTTGAAAAAATCAGTTCATTTCAACCCGATAGTATTTTAGAAATAGGTTGTGGTTATGGGTCAAATTTATTTTGGTTGGCAAAAAAAATTCCAAGCGCTAAAGTCAGAGGGATTGATATTAATCCAAAAGAAGTTGAGATAGGAAATGAGTTTTTAACCAAAAGAAATATTTCAAATGTTAAATTATTAGTTGGCAAAGCAGATAAGCTTGATCAATTTAAAGATAAAAGCTTTGATGTTGTTCTCACCGATGCGGTTTTGATGTATATCGGTCCAGATAAAATCAAAAAAGTAATTAAAGAAATGGCAAGAATTGCTAAAAAAGCGTTAATTTTGGTAGAGTGGCACAATATTAATAGCGGTAAAAAAGGACAATACGACCCTCATCTTGGATTGTGGAAAAGAGATTACTCAAAATTATTGAATAATTTATTTCCAATTAATAAAATTAATTTTATAAAAATTGACAAAAATCTATGGCCAAACGAAAAAGGAAATTAACTTGTCCTTTTGCAGTAGAGGGACTTAGAGTAGACCCCAATGGAGATGTATATTATTGTTTCAATTCAAAATCTATTGGAAATATCTTTCAAAAAGACATTTCGTCAATTTATTATGACCCCAAAAA
>CAZTKW010000542.1:0-3137 GCA_964614315.1 uncultured Pirellulales bacterium | reverse complement strand
AATCCATTAATGCTGAATATGCGAAGGGAGGGTATACCCGCATGAAAGAAGCTAAAGCCCTGATTAAAAGGGAACAACGCTATCTGAAAAGTAAAGAATTTGTCGGCAAAATTGCTCTCTAGTTGGATACTAACAGCTAAATGCTACAAACCGAAACCCCCGAAATTTATGTCTGAAAATAAAAATAAAACATCTTGGTATGCGGCGGAACTGCATTTTGAGTGTATCCAGTGCGGCAGGTGCTGCTCGGGACCGGCAGAAGGCTACATCTGGGTCACCAGGCCGGAAATTAAACTCATTGCTGATTTCCTCAAAATATCAACCCGCCAATTACGCAAAACTTACCTCAAAAGGGTCGGACTGCGGACAACGATTATCGAACACTCCTCTACGAAAGATTGTATATTTCTGCAGGAAATCGCCGGCAAAAAAGGATGTGTAATTTACTCTGTCCGGCCCAGCCAGTGCAGAATCTGGCCCTTCTGGTCCGAAAACTTAAAAAGCCAGAACTCCTGGAACAAAGCCGCTCAAAAATGCCCCGGCATCAATCGAGGCAGACTTTACACCGAAGAACAGATAGAAAAAATCAAAAAGGCAAAAAAATGGTGGCAAAATGACGCACAACACAAAACTACTGAAAAAAGTAGCTGAAATTTACCGCTGGCTCGATTTGCAGATAAGCGCCGACACTAACCTGGCCGGACAATGCCAAATGTGCGGAAAATGCTGTGATTTTGACGGATTCGACCACCGCCTCTTTATTACAACGCCGGAAATCTTCTATTTCAATGCAAATCTATCTGACGAAACCCAAAAGCCAATGACGACCGGCTGCTGTCCTTATAACATAGATACAAGATGCACGGTGTACCAGCATCGTTTTGCCGGCTGCAGAATCTTCTGCTGTAAAGCTGACCCTGATTTCCAAAGCAGCTTAAGCGAGTTGGCCCTGAAGAAATTCAAATCCCTCTGCACAGAATTTCAAATCCCATACCGCTATACAGACCTGCCAACCACTCTGAACGATTTTGCCGATGTCTAAAATGCGGCTTATTCGGATAGGCTCTTAATACTTGTCAACCGGCTGGGGAATGTTATCCACAGGGTCACGAAGGTTGATATATTTTATGTTGCCCAGTAGCGTGCCGTATTCTTTGTAATGCCCGTAAAGCTTGGCAAGCTTATCCTCATCCGTCGACTCCAAATGCCGCTGCCAGGTTCCGACCTCCGCCCCCCAGATTATTTCCGTATTGTCGGTGGTATAAAAAATTATATGTGAAAGCCGATTGTTCCGCCGCCCGTTGTAATTGCTCACATCGATATTATCAATTTCATACAGCAGCGGCTTCTCAGGAGTAACAAGGTTATCCATTCGGTCAAGCTGCACCAGTAACTCGATAGCAGCCGCCAAATCATCCCGCTGCCAGACAGAACCGGCCGAAGGAATTTTTACCGTTAAAGGAACTCCCTTCACCTGCACTATCGGCAGTTTCCCCATCTCTAAAAAATCAAGCACGACAAGCTCACTGTCAACGTAAACCTTCAGCATCCCTAACTTCACAAGTGCAATCGGCTTTCGCCACGTAGCTTCGATTTGAAGGCTCTCATGAGTAGCCTGCACTACTATCTCATCAAGCCACGCTGCATACTTTTCAAGGTTCTGCTGAACCGACCTGGCGGCTTCTTCATCTAATTTCAAATCTTCCCCTCCCGCCACCGCCGCGGCATAAATCTTGTCCTTAAGCTCTTCGGTAAGCCATGCCGGTGGATTCACTAACTCCAGTAAAGCCGTTTTATCCGAGACAGACTTCCTGTTTTTCACGTAGCTGTTGAGAAGTGTAAAGCCGATTCCAAGAACGATAAAGGCTGCTATTGCCCCCGTCACCTTCAAAACTAACATCAAATGCGGCAACGTAAATTTCTTTCGCTGCTTCTTTTTTTTCGGCGTGCGACGCTTAAATGATATTTTTTTCGTCTTGCTTTTTGTCTTTTTTCTTCTTCTAACCACGGTCTCTCTCGTATTGAATATATCCGGCTGCCCCTAAAGGCTTTTTGTTGGTTCCATCTCTCACCCTCTCACCGCACTGCACTTGTTTTCCAATGCCGCCTCAGCGATTTTTACGCACAAATCACTCATCGAAAGCCCCGCCCTCGCCGCTGCCTTCGGAACAAGCGAATGCGTAGTCAAACCCGGTATGGTATTCAGCTCAAGAACATAAAAAGACCCATCGTCGCCAAGAATTGAATCCACTCGTGCAAAGTGCCGGCAGCCCAGAGCATTATAACACTCTATTGCCCCACCTCTAATCTCCTCCGACAGTTTGCCGCTCTCGATTGTATCAAAAAGAAAACCCGTTCGCTCGTCGATGTATTTTGCATCGTAGTCATAAAAATCCCTCTCCGGCCTGACCTCGATTATCGGCAACGCCTCACCGCAAACAATTCCGACCGTTATCTCCCTGCCCCCGATAAACTCTTCTATCATACAATCGCCGAATTCACTCAGGCACTTTCCGGCCGCTGCTGTTACTTCTCCGGCACCCTCTATAATACTCACCCCAACGCTGCTGCCCTGCGTTACAGGTTTAACTACATACCTATCTCCCAGCCCCTCCAATTGCCTTTCAACTTCGCCAGCATCGCTTTTCTCATCGAATTCAATCGCCGCAGGTGTCTTGATGCCCCTCTCGGCGAAAAGCTTTTTACTCGCAATCTTATCAAATGCCATCCTGCTTGCTGCCGGCCCGCTCCCCGTATATAAAAGACCTCTGTCTTCTAAAAGTTGCTGCAGTTGGCCGTCCTCCCCGAATTTACCGTGCAGCGCGATAAAGAACACATCAATATCATCAGCTCCGAGTATCTCCATATTCTCCGGCGTGATATCGGCCACAACTACATTCACTCCCCCCTTCTCCAGCCCCTCAGCGACGCAATTGCCGCTTTGAATACTCACCTCACGTTCTGAGCCGATTCCCCCTGTAAGAACACATACTTTCAATTTGCTCCTTTGTATCTTCAACTTGCTGTTACCACATCTCCCGCACCGCAACCCTCCCGCTCCGGCTAAGGCAAAAGGTCACGAATCACGAGTTGATATTTCATTTCCAGATTTCGATTTCAAGTTCCAGCTCGACGTC
>CAZTKW010000541.1:0-3137 GCA_964614315.1 uncultured Pirellulales bacterium | reverse complement strand
GCGAAAAAGAAGAAAAGGAGCGAGAAGCCGGCGTAAACTGTTACTGGGCGGCGGCCTATTTCATCAACGTCTGGTTGTCTCGTTCGGCCGCCGGTTCGGAGACGGAATTCACCCAGCCGCTTGCAAGCCGGATGACGGCGACGGGCGGATCGTCGGTCCGCCGTTGGCGATCGGCACTCGAGGGATTGCCGGAATGGCACCAAATCTTGAAAGAACGTTGCGAATTCTCATGTCAGGACTGGCGCGTCTGGATGGGCCGCGTCAAAGACCGCGACGGGCATGCACTCTACGTGGATCCTCCCTGGCGAGACGCGGGGGAAGCCTACAAACACAAATTCACCGAAGGGGATCATCGGGAATTGTCGGCGCGGCTGCACGAATATACCCGTTGCCGGGTAGTGATCCGCCACAGCGATCATCCGCTCTATCGCGAGTTGTATCCGACCTGGACGTGGGTCTGGCTGGGAGGCCGCAATCAGGCCAATGCCTATATTCGCGAGATGCTGATAATCAACGGTCCGAGTTATTCGGACAGCGTTTTGACCCTAGCCCGGGCCCGGGACGAACTGGACTGGAGGGAGAATCAATGAGGGATTTCAAAGCTGAACTAAGAGAAGCGACAGCCTGTCGTTTTTCACTTGATTGGATCGGAAATCGATCTCCCCGAGAGGCGTGGGAAGAATACCCTCGTGGAGACTACTTGTTGTGCTGTGCCGCCAGAATCGGCGTGGAAAGGCGGTTCGTTGTGGATGCCGCCTGCGATTGCGTTGAGACGGTCTTTCACTATTTGCCCTTGGGGGAAAACAGGCCGCAAAAAACGATTGCAGTCCTTCGACGGTGGGTTGCGGACCTGGCGACGGCGGATGAAGTTGCCGAAGCCGGCAAAGCCGTCTATAGGCTCGCCGGCGCCTACGGAGGTCACAACCTGGTCCCCGCGTCGTACGTTGTCGACGCCGTTTTTCATATTGCCGATGCGGTCGATCCCGGCGATCCCGACGCTTTCGCCAATATCGGCAGGGCTCTCACTGCCGTCGCCAGCGCCGACGGCAGGCGCGCTTACATTGCCGCCGCCGCCGTCTATCTCAATGGTCCTGGACATTTTTGGCGTCGTAGGAGTTTTATTTCTACGGCCACTCGCGTCAAGATCTGTCTTGCCGACGTTTGCCCGGCCATCGACGCTACTCATGCCAAGTGTGCGGACCTGGTGCGGAAGCGGATTCCCTGGGAATTGGTAGCCGAGGCCCGGGACAAATAGGATCGAAAGGAAAACGCATGATCCAAAAATGTGAAAAGAGCAAGCAGTTGCTGACCTACTCGCGAGCCCAAAGCTTCAAAAAGTGCCGCAGACGGCACTACTTGGAATACGAGTGGGGTTTCCGGCGCATGGTCGACGCCAAGGCCCTGCGAATGGGTTCCGCCGGACACCTCGGTTTGCACTTGCTCAAGCAGGGCCTCGACCTCGAAAAGGCGATTGCAAAGGCCCTGCAAACCTACACGACTTGTCCCGAGGGATTGGATACCTACGATTGGATGATCGAGCGAGAGACCATTGCCAATCTCTTGCGAGGTTACGCATGGCGCTGGCAAGACTATCCCCTCGAAATCGTCGCCTCCGAACTGCCTTTTCAACTTCCTTTATCGAATCCGCAGAGCGGTCATCCTTCCACGCTCTTCCGGTTGGCCGGCAAGCTGGACGGCATCGTGCGTCTGGAAGACGGTCGTCTGGCAGTCCAGGAACACAAGTTCGTCTCCGATCCGATCGAGGAAGATTCCAATTATTGGCGGCGTTTGCAACTGGATGCCCAGCCTACGATTTACACCTGGGCGGCGCGGCTACTCGACTACGACTCCGTTTGCACGGTGCTCTACGACATAATCCGCAAGCCGAGCATACGGCCGGAGAAAGTACCCTTGCTCGACGAGAACGGCTTCAAGATCGTTCTCGATGGCGACGGCCGGCGAGTCGTTACCAAACAGGGCAAGCCGCGACAGACGGGCAGTGTTACCGAGGGCTACGTCTTGCAGACCCGGCCGCAAACTCCAGAGGAATGGGGCGTAAAACTCCTCGAAGACATCAGCCAAGATTACGAGCGGTATTTCGCCCGCCATGAAATCGCTCGGCTGGATGCGGACGTAGAGGAGACCTTGAGCGAACTCTGGGACTTGCAGCGGACTCTGAGGGACGCCGAGCGTCACGGCCGTTGGTATCGCACCGTGGATCGCGACACTTGCGGCTTCTGTCCATTTTTTGGACTTTGCAGTTCGTCTTTCAAGCCTGTCTTGGGCGTGGTGCCCGAGGGATTCGTACGTTTAGAGAACATCCATCCCGAATTGGAGTAGTCATGCCGGAAACGAAACCTAGGAGGTTGCCGCGGGGCATATCGGATTCCAAACCCGCCGGCGCGTCGGGATTGCCATTGCACTCACCGTCGGGCGACGAAAAAACCATTAAACCCCGCTCATTGTCGTTTGAGAGAGGCGTCCGGCGGACGGCGGAAAAGATCGTCGTCGTTGGCTGTGGTGGAGTAGGCAAGACGGAACTCTGCTCCCTTATGGAACATGCCGGAGTCGTACCGTTTTTTATCGACCTGGACGAGGGCTCGGGTGAGCTCGACGTCTTTCGCGCCGAACCCACGCCGCAAACCTTCGAGGAATTGCAGTCGGCCATAGCCCTGGCGGCCGAACAAAACGGCGTGGGCGCCCTGGTAATCGACTCCCTGACCAAGGCCGAAGAGTTGGTCGTCGAATACACTTTGCGGACCGTGCCCCACGAAAAAGGACACGAGGTAAAGTCGATCGAGGGTTTCGGATACGGGAAGGGATACGTTCACGTCTTTGAGAAATTCCTCTTGCTCCTGCAATCCTTGGATTCAGTCGCCAGACAAGGCATTCGGGTCGTGGCCGTCTGCCACGATTGCGTGGAGAAGGTTCCCAACCCGGCGGGCGACGATTGGCTTCAATATCAGCCCCGGCTGCAGTCGCCGCCCAAAGTCGGCAAGGTTCGCGAGCGGGTCAAGGAATGGTGCGATCACATGTTTTACCTGGGATTTGACACCGCGATCTTCAACGGCAAGGCCCAAGGTTCGGGGACGCGAACCATCTACACGACGGAACGGCCGGCGTATTGGGCCAAGTCG
>CAZTKW010000540.1:0-3154 GCA_964614315.1 uncultured Pirellulales bacterium | reverse complement strand
TTCTATCGGTATCGTATAGCCTTTATTACCCACGGCAGGGCGACACTGGAAGATATAGTAAGGAACTGCTCCGATAAAGGACAGTTCGGCGAGCAGTTCGGCGAGAAGTTCGGGGTTGTCATTAACACCCCTGATAAGCGGCGTTTGATTTGCTAAGAGTGCGCCGGCTTTTTGCAACAGGCCGACCGATTTGACCGCTATTTCTGTTAGTTCGCGTAAATGAACGAAATGGGTCATAACGTATATTCTTTTGCATTCGGTGCTGTACTTTTCTATCATTTGCAACAAAGCCGGGTCGTCAAAAATACGATACGGATTGAATGCCGGTATCTTTGTCCCGATTCGAATTATCCGGATATGGTCAATTTCCCTCAGTTGCCGGATAATGTTTTCAAGCTTCGATGTTGTCAGTACCAGGGGGTCTCCGCCGGTGAGTAATACGTTGGTTATCTCGCTGTGCTGTCTTATGTATTGCAGCGCAGCGGCTAAATCCAGTTGATGTTTGCCGTGCCGTTCTGTGAAAAGGCGCTTGCGAAAACAGTATCTGCAAATACCCTCACAAACATCACTTACCAACAGCAGAGCGGTGGAATTATATTTGTGCTCAAGGCCCGGGACAATAGTGTAGGATTTCTCATTGGAAGGGTCGAGCCTGCCCCACTCGTCAAGTTCCTGTATGTGGGGGATTATAATTTTACGTATCGGGTCGTCAGGGTCATCCCAGTTAATAAGCGAGAGGTAATAGTCGTTCGCGCAGAAATCAAATTTATCCGTTACTTCTTTCAACTCAGCGCTTTTCCGCTCGCTTAACTGGTCCAACTGCTCTATTTTGGTTGTGTATTTAACCCTGATTTTCTTTCACCTTTTCTATTTTCTTTTCGCCACGGGTGACTTCATCTTTAGAATACTTTCTCTCGTATATGTTTTTTCGCACAAAGACCTGTGCAATCGTCGCCAGTATTATCTTCACATCGGTGCAGAGGCCGGCGGTTTCCACGTATTTTACATCGAGTTCGAGTTTTTCTTCCCGGGTCAGCCCACCCCGGCCAGATATTTGTGCCAGTCCAGTGAGGCCGGGTTTAACAAGCAGCCGTTTTTTTTGCCGCTGGTCCCACTCTGCCATTTGTGAAATATACAGGGGCCGAGGCCCGACAATACTCATATCTCCTTTTAATATATTAAACAATTGCGGCAGCTCGTCAAGCGAATATTCACGCAGCAGCTTTCCGATTTTCGTCAGTCTCGGGTCATCACCGGATTTTGGACTTGCGCCAAAGGGGTCGGCGTCGTTTTTCATGGTGCGAAATTTATAAAAGATAAACGGTTTGCCGTTTTTACCGGCCCGCTGCTGCCTGAAAACCGCCGGTCCTTTGCCGGAGAGCCTGACAGCCAGAACTATAACGAGAAAAAGCGGGAAAAGCAGGGAAATCGCGAGAATTGAAATAATTAAATCCGATAATCTTTTCACGGTACCTGAGTATAATGAGTTATAAATTCAACGGTTTTGTGTACAGTTTTTTCATTGGCACGAGGATGCGTAGGTAAATTAACAACCTCTCGGCAAGCTCTTTCAGCCTCAGGACACATTCCAATCTCATAGTCATAAGCTTTTAGCGGCGTTTCGATTGGATGCAGCGGGCACTCAAACCAACTGCCAAGCTCGATTCCAGCACCTGCTGCTTCTTCGAGGGCTTTGTTTTTCTCTTTGATTCTTACAGGATAACGCACCATTACAGGATCAATAGTGCTTTTGTCATACTTTCTAACTTTCCAACCCTTATCTGTTAGTAAATTGTCGTAAAGATCTGCCATACGTTTGCGATGTTCAATATTCTCCTGCAATTTTTTAAGTTGGCACAGACCTGAGCGTGCCTGGACGGAACTCATAGCCTTAAAGAAATCATTTGGCATGGTCGGCTCAAACTCGCAGGTTGCTGAAGAGCCAACAACAATCCCTTTTTTAGTCAGCCAGCGAAACAGAGATTGTGCCAACGCCGTCGTTCGAGGATATATAAAAGCTCTATAGACCAACAACTGAACCGTAAGCATTGCTGTCTCTTTAAATGAAGGCTGTACCAATTCCTTTTCGCAAAGCTGAGCGATACTTTCTGCTAAATTGTCATCACGACATATCACCATCCCGCCAAGACCTATAGTGAAAGGCTTATTCCATTGAAAGGAGAAATAGGCAGCCTTTGCCTGCCCTTTCCTACTTAAAAACAACAGGCCCTTTCTCTGCTAATCTTATTGCTGCCGCTATAAGCAGAAGAACCGGTAATAGTGATATTATTGCCAAAACGGAAAAGACCAGGTCAAATATACGTTTGGCAACATCTGTGTTTTTCATTGAGTCTAAAATTCCATGCTGATGCGGAACTGTGGATTTTCACCAACGGTAACGCTAACAGAACCACGTTCAAATTTACGCGTAATGGTATTTTCTTTCCATTGGCGCGGGCCGAGAGGTCTGCCAAGCTGTTTGGGCCACATCGGCCAGCCCCCCACAGGCCAGACCTCGTAACGAGGCGGGCAAATGTATATCCCTCCCCAATAAGGTTGTTTTTGTGGCATAACAAGCATAGCTGTGATGGCTACTTTTCTACCATCTTCATCCCAACGCTTTCCTTTATCTGTTAATCTGTCTGTGTAAAGAAAAATACTTTTCCCCATCTTCATCACTTTCTCATAGTTGCTTAATTCTAATTCGTAATAATCTTTCCTTATTACTCTCGCTGGGTGAGCGGGCAATTCGTATGAGATACCATCAAGATAAGAGGCGAATTCAGGCCAACGTGGTGGTGGGGTAGGAGTGTTTACAACGAGCTTCAAATTATTCCTGAGTGTTAGTACCCTGGCATGCTTCAGCAGAGACATACACTTTTCAGTCCACTCATCTTTTGACATGCCTCTGGGGGCCCAATATTTATAACTCCAATTATCTAAAAATAGGAAATCTGCACCAATAGTTTTGGCATTTTTTACCACTCTGTTTAATATCGCATCCTGAACCTCTTTTTTGCCAATATCAAGAAAATATCTGTTTTTCTGCTTTTTCCACCTAATAAGTTGGCCATTGGGATCACGCACAATCCATGATCTATAAATAGCTTCGAGCGGGATGGCTAACTCTGGATAGTGTCTGATGTGTCCAAGG
>CAZTKW010000539.1:0-3163 GCA_964614315.1 uncultured Pirellulales bacterium | reverse complement strand
AGAAGCCAGCGGCCGAAAAAACAGAACAGCCAACACCAAGAAAACTGAAGAAGGCCAGAGAGAAAGGACAAATCCCCCAGAGTCAGGAACTGCCTGCAGCGGTCTCGATTGTGGTGTTGGTAATGATACTGACTTTATTAGGGTCAAATCTGCTGCAGTGGTTTGCTGTACAAATGAAGCAAGGAATGTCGTGTCAAAATGCCATTTTTGCCAACAATAAGGCCTTTATAAACTTCTTCAATACAAAGATTACTAATTCGATACTTGTTATTTGTCCTGTTTTTGCAGCACTTTTTGCAGGCTCTATCTTGGCCTGTGTCGCCGTCAGCGGACTGAATTTTGCACCGCAATCTTTAAGACTAAGACCTGAAGCAATAAATCCGGTAGAAGGAGCAAAAAGGCTTGTCGATGTCAAGTCTCTTGTAAAACTCTGCATGTCCATAGCAAAACTGGTTTTAATTTCAATTATCGTCTGGGTGTACCTTAAAAACCGATTTGAAACACTTGCGAGTCTCCGGTGGGCATGGTCTGCACAGATAATGGCTGTTATCGCAAAAACAATATTAGGAATGCTGATACGTGTTTGTATTGCACTTGTAGTTTTAGCAGTTTTTGATGTTTTTTTTCAAAAATGGAAATACATCCAGAACCTTAAAATGACAAGACAGGAAGTAAAACTGGAGCGCAAAGATACAGATGGCTCGCCGGAGACTAAAAGCCGAATACGAAGGATTCAAATTGCGATGAGCGCCAAACGTATGCTGCAGGAAGTGCCCAAAGCCGATGTGGTTCTTGTTAACCCAACACATGTGGCTGTAGCGATTCGTTATGATGTAAAAACGATGGAATCTCCCGTCGTGACAGCCAAAGGTGCTGACCACGTTGCAGAAAAGATTAGAGAAATTGCACGTGCCTACGGCGTTCCCATCCTGAGAAGACCAGAGTTAGCAAGAACAATATATTCAACTGTAAAACTCGATAGCCCTATACCACAAAGTTTGTATGTGGCTGTGGCGGAGGTGCTGGCTATGATTTATCGACTGCGGCATAGAAAATAATGT
This sequence comes from uncultured Pirellulales bacterium, assembly GCA_964614315.1. GTDB lineage: Bacteria > Planctomycetota > Phycisphaerae > Sedimentisphaerales > Anaerobacaceae > CAZTKW01. The sequence continues at coordinate 2,102 of CAZTKW010000539.1, read as the reverse complement.
GTGTTAATAGTTGATTTTACATTGGGAATCAAAAAATGTCTGTTTGTTGTGAAGCAAATTCAAACAGGGCTTATGGCCGAAGCGGCTCCTGTGATTTACGACACAATAATAGTGGTTTAAGAATCGTAAGCCGAAACTATTTTCTTTTTGCAGCGGCTGTAATTGCGATAATGGCCGGGTTCTTATTTCCGCTGTCGGCTCATCTGCTCGACGTGTTTTTAACTTTTAGCGTATGTTTAACAGCAGCGGCACCGATAATTACCTTCTCAGCGAAACAGGCTCTACAGGTTCAGGGATTTCCTTTGTTAATTGTGTCGGTTACAATGCTGCGCATAGCACTCAGCATTGCCTCTACTAAGTTGATGTTCTCACAGAGCGATGCCGGAACCGCCATCAATCTTTTCGGCAGCATTATTATTAGAAACAATCCAACCACGCCTGGAACGACAACATTGTTCTTTGGAATGCTTTCTATAGTTGTCTTTGCAGTTATTTTTAAAGCGGCCAGGGGGATTAACCTCAGCGCATCAGAGTTCACCGGCAACATTGTTCCCACCAGACAAATCCTTATTAACAGCGACTCTAACGCCGGAGTCATCAGCAGTGAACAAGCCGACAGGCTGCGGGAAAAAATTGCCTGCGAGGCCAGCTTTTTCGTTGCTATGTCAGGTACCGCCAGATTTATAGTCTGCGCTGCTGTTATCGAACTTGTGATTATTTCTGTCAATACCGTCGCTTCAATGGCTGTCGGAGTGATGAGTGGAACAACAACATCAATACCGGTAGAATTCTATGCGATTTCGACTGTTGGGGCCGGAACAGTAACACAAGTATCCGCATTATTTGCTGCTTTAGCCTCCGGATATCTTGTTCGAAAAAGCCTCATGCATTCTTCCGGCAATGATGAACCGGCCGAATCCAAATACACCACAATAAAAAGAATCAAGGTGGTTTCCAGTGAAGTACTGCCCCCTCAAGAACTACAGGTACGATATGATAAACCCAAAGATTATGTCGAATCAACCAAGCATATTACCTGCGAAAAAGTGATTACTAAAGAGGCTAAATGGTTTGATGAAGAAATATCCGATGAAAAGGAAAATTTGTACCTGTGGGATTGGCAGGAAATCAAAGATAATTACGGTTATAAGGCCATTACCGAATTAATTGAGAGCCGACTGAAGCAGGCCAATTCACAAGCAAAAACAATATTGATGGCAGCCGAGAGTTTTGAAGAACTCGGTGTGACGATACCTGTAAACATCGCAATACGTCTGGCACAAAAGGGTCGGAAGTGCTTGTTGATAGACTTCGACCAAAAAAGAAATGCAATCTCAAAGGTTTTTGATATTGACAGTAACAACACACATACAAATGCAATTTCAACCTGCATTAAGAATCTTTGGGTCCGGCTGGCACACAATTACAGCGAAGCTGAAAAAACGACCTTAAAGGCTGTAATTTCCCATCAGCAAGACCAATATGACTGTCTTGTTGTTTATGCCCCGAATATAAAAGTATTGGCCGATAGTGACAATCTCACCAGCTGTATCCAAATTGCAATGCTTTTCAGCTCAGAGGGGAAACTTAAGAGTCCAGCTATCGGTGATTTACACAAAATTTTAACTGATAACGGTTGTGAGATTTTCAAACCTAAGTATATTTTAGCAGAAACCGTTTAGGCTTGACTTACAGGTATTGCCAATTCTCTATTCTAACAGCTGCAACATTCCAACAGCGCCAAATTGCTGCTGCAACAGCGACATCGTTTTTTCCAGACGAGCGAACTTTGCGATAAGCCTTGCCTCTACGTCTTCAAGGCGGCTTTCTTCACGTTCAATTGTATCTTCCATTTGCTTGATTTGGTCATCAAGAATATCCTCGGCGATACCGATGCGGCCGTTAGTCTTAAGTATTTCGTCAAGAAAATCCTCCAGGGAACCTACCACACCCTGCTTGACCCGTATTGAACCGGTGAAAGTTCCGGTTGAAGTCAAATCTACAGTAAGCTGCAGAGCATTCTCAGGATACAATGGCCTTCCATTATCATCAAAGGTACTGTCGCCGGTTATAAGATTGCCGCTATAGGTAGCATCACGGTA
>CAZTKW010000538.1:0-3172 GCA_964614315.1 uncultured Pirellulales bacterium | reverse complement strand
GCCCCTCGACGTGTCGGGGGGTTGCTTCGCCCCCAAGCTCGTTTGGAGATTCTTTTGCTTTTGACAAAAATCCTTGTAGCTTCATCCCAAATTCATATAATTAAAACACAAAAGATTGGGCGAATATTAAAAAAACAACTCGAATACTTGGCACAACGTGTGAAGCTATTACAGCGATTAACGAAAAAGATCTGCAAGGAAAAAATCGAGTCATTTGTTTAATGTTTGGCCCCGTCCTCCGGGCGGGGCTTTCCACATCTTTTAGCCCACTGCACTGCAGGGGGTTCTATTAAAAATTTCATTGCGCCTGTCCCTCAGGGGAAGGAGCCGAAGGCGACTGCGGCAATCTATCAATGTCATTGCAAGGAGCTATTTTTTACCCCTGCGCAGGCAGGAGTACCCAATCAATTTAAAGCCTGACATGAGTTATCGAGGGCTCATGGATTTTTTCTCTGAGCCCTCGACAATTCACATGGTTGGTGAACACTCTTACACTAACCTCTAACAACACAGGTAAGTCGTCCATCTTGTGTGGCAGCATTGTTTTGCCAATGAAGAGGACGAAGATTTGAGAGTTCATCTCCACCACCTTGTGACACTGGTGTTATGTGGTCAATCTCCCACCCATATTGGGAATTTCGATCACCATAGGAACTTCTGCCAATCCAAGCTCCGCATTGATCCTTTCGCCAAACATTAGGATCATACCTAGGCACAACTGTACCCTTTTCCCACACTTTTGTAATAGTGTCTTCTGAAAAATTCATTGTTCTTACTTCCTTAAAAAAATTATGTATAATTTGACTATCATCCATAATAGTCATGCTCTATATTTAAATGCTGAGAAATACTTATTTTTCGCCAGATAGATGGAAAAAATCTTTTTTAAGCCAGCATTTAAATATAGAATTAGCTGGTAACTTAAGATACTGCAGTTATTATCAGAATCACTAAATGACTGAAATACAAGAACTTACCGATGATGAATTGACAGAATGTTTGGAGCGTTTGACTTTACACGCAGCTCAAAAATTTTATTCTTATGGATGGAAGGGAAGTAGCAAAAAAAATGAACGCATCGGGCCAAGAGCAAAAAGCCCACAGGACATTGCCTCGGAGACAATAATCAGTTTTATTCAGGGCGATCGAAGTTATAATCCCGAAGCTTATCCCGACTTTATGGCATTTCTTCGTTCTGCTGTAGATAGTCAAATATATAATTTATCCAAATTAGTTGAGCACAAGATTAAAAAACCTTTAACACAAGAAACTAATGAAAAGGCTGATAATCCGACATCCACGGAATTTTCGGGAACCGTACCGGGTCCTCTACGTATTTGCATTAGTAAAGAACTTGTTGAAAAATTAAAGACAAGTTTATCACTGGTCTTTAATAAAGATGAACTTGTAAGAGAGATTTTTGAATGCATGGAGGCAGGTGTAACTAAACGTCGAGAGATCGCAGAACTTCTCGGCGTAAAAGTTAAAGAAGTTGATAATGCAAGGAAGAGACTTTATCGGAGGATAAGTAGAATTAGTTTATAATATGCTGTGGAGTTTGAGAAATGAAGAATATTGAAGATTATGATGACCGCGTATGGGAGAGATTACTCGAATTCGTTTTTCCAAATGAGAAGAAACTGTCACGCAAGGAAGTCCAATCTGAACTCCAGAAACTCAGTATAGATGTGCGACCTGCCCTAGAAAAGATTCAGATTGCACTTCAAAATTCTCAAAAAACAGCGTGTGCAAAGGCAAATCTTGAGTCTGCGAAGAAAAAAAGACCTTCCTATCTTGCCAAATTAAACAACATTAAGATACCTACTTTTTCTGATTTTCAAGAAAAAATAGAAATAATTAAAGAACGCTTTGCAGGGCTAAAACCAACCGTATATTATCGAAAGTTAGAAAGTTCTGAAAGTGAAGAAGATATCAAGACTTTGCTTGAAGATATTTCCCGGTTGGAAGAATTTTCAAAGGACTCGAATGATGTTGAGCCGTGATTTCAGAATGATAATGGCCCAAGGGGAACCAGAGCGATTGTGGAAGTTATACGGTTTCTCTAAACCTGAAGACCTTATCTTAGAAGACTTAGCTCTTGCACGAGGTGTGATAGTAACGGAGGGTCCTTTGGAAAAAGCGGAAGCTCGATTACTAAGAAGTGGTAACAAAGGACTAATACGTGTTCGGCAATGTATTCCTGAACTAGGTCGTAAGAGATTTGCTATCGCTCATGAACTTGGGCACTGGGAACTTCACAAAGATATTTCTCAACTATTTATATGTACAAGTGATGACATGATTGCATCCTATAAAAGTAGTGAACAGGAAGGTGAAGCTAACATTTTCGCCTCAGGCTTGCTAATGCCGTCTAATCTATTTCAAAAAAACATCGTAGGTACTGTGTTCTCATTGAATGTGGTAAGTAAATTAGCTGACTTTTTTTTAACTTCTCTAACATCGACTGCTATCCGTTATGTATCTTTGACTCAAGAGTACTGTGCTCTTGTTGTTTCAGAAAATTGTAAAATAAGATGGTGGTACGGTAGCGATGCTTTCAAGCAGGTATTTCGTCTTTCTGCTGGTACAAAGTTGTCAACTAACACAGTTGCAGGTAGTTTCTTTTCAAAAGGTGAAAAGCCAAAGGGGCCAGAAGAAATTGACATAGAAGCGTGGACTGAACATATATCAAGCTCTGAATTAAGTACTTTCATTGAAGATTCAATTTATATGAGTCGCTACAAAAGAATGCTTACGCTTCTAAGGTTACCATAACTAGAATCCGTCAACCCACAACACAAAAAAACTCTCTTTCAAACCCCTTGATTTTTATTGCCCCGTTAGAAACTTCCCTGTTCCTAATGGGGTCTGTGTTCTTCGCGTTCTTTGGGCCTAGGCAACTCTACTTCTCTTGCCACCGAGAACATCTCGTCAAATTCTTGTATTAAATTCAGAACTGTGTTGCGATGAGTAAGCCTGTGGTATAAGACAATCGGTGACTTCTTAGCTGACCAAGTATCAATATCGTACTTCTTTACTCTAGCTAAAACATCATCGAAAATAAGTATGTTCGTTTTCGGGAATTTTTCAATTTCCTTGACGGTGATTCTGCACTGTCCGCGAGTTAATACCAATTCCCCCAGAGTTTTGATTGAGTCATCGAATTTCTTAT
>CAZTKW010000537.1:0-3180 GCA_964614315.1 uncultured Pirellulales bacterium | reverse complement strand
TACCCTTAAGATCACTCTCTTTCACTAAGATACCTTGTGGTGGCTCCAATAGATTCTGAAACGTTACGCTTATTGGTGATCCCACAGTAATATTATCAAGGTTAAACCCAACTTTCGCCATGTCGGTTTTGATATTATCGATAAACTCCTTTGAGCATTTCTTTTGACCTTTTTTAAATATCGTTACTGTTTGCTTAGTATCCTTTAGATTATGCTTTTCTTCTTCTTTATCTTTCCTGAATACTGCGTAACAGTCTCTTCCCAACGGTGTTCCAAACAGATAGCTCCGCAGGTTCTTGCCCCATTTATGTAAATCTTCAAAGAAAGGATGCTGTACACTGTCTCTCCTATTCACGCAGGCAAGTTCACTTGGCGGTGCTTGAAATTTCATATCTCTCTTGTCCTTTACCGCGTAAATTGTACCTTCCCCCCCTAGTCCTCTGTCCAATTTAGTATCTGAACCAATTACCAATTGCTCTTTGATTACTTTGCTTTTTTCGTATTTGAGAAAATAGGTCAGTTTTTCTCCATCTTCATTAAACAAGGCTTTGTAATTCCCTGATTTGAATTGTAGCTTAATATCTCCTGACACCAAGTTTCCCAAATTCTGAATGACACTCAAGGTTCTTGATTTTCCGGTAGCGTTCTTTCCTACAATCAAATTAACGTTGCCAAATGAAAAATCCGCTATTCTCCATTCTTCCGGTTTCCCCTCAAACTGAGCATAAGTAATTGACTCTAATTGCATTTTACTTCTATGCCTCCTATAGTTCGGTTATTCTTCCATATAAAACCATCGTCCCATTATACCTATACAGGAAAGCCTTGCAAGCACAAGAAAAACCTTAAGTTGATAGGGTGACCTCTTGGCCTACCATTTCCGGCCATATTTCGTTTTTCGGGGCACATGCTACGAGTTATACTACCCAAACCTGCACTTGACGTCACAATAATCAATCATCACGTATGATTGAAATCTGGTGGAGTGCATAGCCAACGTCTTGCCCGCATAAAGTCACCGAAAATCATCACTAAGGCTCTTCCGTATGCGCAATCTTGGTATTTCGTGCTATGAGTCCCGGGAAAGGGATTTCCTACGCATCCTTTCTCCCGGTAGACTTTGCAGATTTGCGGTTTGAGTTCCTCCCAAAATCGGCAATGGAATGCTCTTCTAGTGTATATTTTCGATAAAACGTCAAGAATAGCTACACCTTGTTGCCCTTCAGTGGTGTTGAGCGCTCCATGCGAGAATGCGGCGTTCGAGAACTGGATAGAGGGTATCCCGAGCTTCACCAAAGCACGCAAGCCACGATCGTGGTCTGACCCCATCAATTCGAAAAGAAGCAAGCGATTACGAAGCTCGTCTCGTCTGTATTTGAAAACCTCGTTAATCTGAGAGTAAGGAACAACAACATTGAACAGGTTACCTTCGTTGCGCTGTTTAAAAACATCCATGTATGCTAATGCACGGTCTGATTGCGACGACAGATCGGGCAATCCCGCACTGCTTAAAAGACTCTCGACGAAAGGAGAAGGATCATCTTCATTTACAGGATCTATATTATTTCCTGATTTATATAATTGCGTAAGAAGTACTACAAAATAACCACAAGGCCAAAGAGATGGCGCGGTTTTATTGTTATCAGTCCCAGGCGAAGGCCATGTATTAATTGCGGAATCGAACATACTTGCCATTTCGCAAAGTGCGAGAAATGTTGACCAATTTGCATGATGTTGGGGTACATTTAATGCAAACCACATAAACAGAACATAATAAGTCAAGAGGTCGTCATCGAGCATCTCGGAGTGTATATTGTTCAGATATATTTTTCTGATATTTGGATTGTTGTAGGCAATGCCATTTACCCAAACAGCATGTTCTGCATAGTTGGCCATGCCTTCGCGAAGAGCCAGAATATCCAACGGAACCCTTCCCCAGCTACCATCCTTGAGAGTAACTGAGGCATATAGTTCTTGGCCAGTAGCATCCTCTTTATTGAGAAGAAGCTGACGATGGACTCGCGACTTTCCGTCTGGATTTTTCTCGGGTGGCGCGAATACATCGGGAGGCCTGTACTTTCCTACGAGTGTGTCATTTCTAAAATCATCTTGTGCAATTTGTTCGTGGATATGCAGTAGTTCCGAATCTTGTTCTTCAAGACTCAGAACAGTATCTCGCCATGGGATTTTATGCTTATTACCTTGTTTCTGCAGGAAATTGCCCACAGCTTGGATGGTAAGTATGTGGTTGGCGACAACAGCTAGTGATCGGACACCTTGAGCAGTTCCTATAAGTTGCATATGATGAATTAATTCATGCCAGTAGTACCCAAATGATTGTTTGGGGATGGCCTGTTCAATCTCTGTCAAGGTATATTTCTTAACAGGGTCGTAATTCGGAAATTTCACCTCATAGAGGCAAATTCTACGGAACAGGGGATAGTAACTTGCAAAAATCTTAGTTTGCTGCAGATCCTTGAGCTCAATCTGAAGGTGTTCACGACAAAATTTGAAGGGGTGAGTAAGATCCATATTCACACATCTGCTTCGGTAATATTCAGTACGACACCTACAGATCCTTTCCCATATTAATAGACTCTGCGAAGCTTTCCTTGCCCTGCTGCATCCGGTTATTAAAACTGGATGAATTATACTGTCAGAATCAATTAAATCAAGAAAGTTTTCCCTGCGCAGTCGCTCAAAGTTGCTCGACTCATTATACCCAAAAACAAAACCTCGTCAAACAATTTTAAATTAATTTTCCTCCCCAAAACACAACTCTTTTTCCCAAAATTATCCTATCTTTCCTTCGTGGCCTTCGTGCCCTTTTTTAAGTTTACCCCGATCCCGATTCTTTCCATCGGGATTTGTCGGGGTGTTTATCATAATATATAATATTTATATCAGCTTTTAACATAGTTGTATATGTCTTAATGCAACTGTGTTGGAAGGCACAGCCGGCGAAAGCTCTCATTTCGGTCAGCTTAAGACATTTTGCATCTTTTTGCAAAAGTGGACGCAGGCAAGACAAGCTGATAAAGCTTGCTTTAAGAGGCTTGCTTGCCAGGAACACCAAGCTGACTAAAACCTATAATTCTTCCTTTCACAAAAATCCGGGTAATCCGTGAAATCCTATGAACCGGAGCCGGTCAACAAGTTTTTCGTTTTTCTTTTAACATT
>CAZTKW010000536.1:0-3186 GCA_964614315.1 uncultured Pirellulales bacterium | reverse complement strand
AGCAAGAATTGTATAAATCACTGCGGCTAAGACAGTTATCAAACCAATCATAGCAGCTGCAGACAAAACTTTGCGAATCAGCAAATGTCTTGCCCCCTGAATCTCTTCGTAATGCCTCTTGGGTGGCTCCAGAAGTGTCCTTCTTTCAAGCGTAGTCTTTATCTCATCAGCCAACCAGGCCGGCGCCTCCGCACTGGGTAAAGAGCTGACAAGTATTTTACATTTTTGAAGTTCACGCAGCCGTCGGGCAATTTGACCATCATGTGTTATCAGCCGCTGAACTTCGGTAAACTGCCTCTGCGTCAGTTCTCCGTCAATGAAGCTGTTCAGCAATTCGTCGATATTGGGATTCTCTTTCATTCCGATATTGCCTCCATAATCTCCCGCAGATTGCTTCTGCCTCTGTTCAATCTGCTCTTAACCGTGCCCAATTCGATATCAAGCACCCTGGCAATTTGAGCGTAATCCATACCTTCGATATCCCTCAAAACAATTACCGCTCTTTGTTTATCATCCAATTTCATCAGTGCCTTCATAATCAATTCACACAACTCTTTGTTTGTCGCTATTGCCGCCGGGTCGGACGAACTATCGTCGGACAAAAACTCCTTCAATGTCCTTCTGCCCTCCCGGCCGTGCTCATCAGCCTCGGAATCAAGGCTCTTAAGCCCGAGTTTCACGCTCCTTTTACAATAACTCAATGTCAGATTAACGGCTATTCTAAACAACCACGTATAAAAGCTGCTTCTTCCCTCGAACTTATCTATATTCTCTATTACTTTGACAAACGTATCCTGTGTAAGTTCCGCAGCATCGTCAGCATTTGCACATATTTTCAATATCACGTTATATATGCGGTTCTGATACTTAACTATTAGCCTTTCCGTCGCCTCAGAATCGCCCTGACGGCATTGCTCAACCAGCGTTGTATCGTCAATATGTATATTGGCCGTTTCTGTCACGCTTTTGCTCCTTTATTAGACTAATACTGCCGCAAAAGGTTCCTGCAAAAAATAAGCTAAAACAGCAGGATATAATCGCAGATTAGCCCATTTTGGTCAATCTAAATTAGCCTGGCGGACAAATAATAAAATGGGCTCTATACCCCCCATAGCCCCAAAACAACCGGGGCCTGTACCGAGTTAATCAGTACAGGCCCCGAATTAATACAAATTCAAAGGCTGATAATCAGCCTCACATCAACGTCTTTTTATGGCACGAACGGGAACATCGTATCCTCAAGCCATTCTGTTGCCAATAGTTGATAGTCTCTGAAATTAATCACCTTGCTGTTCATGCCTTCCTGGTCATACAGATTAGCAAGAGAATCCAAGGGTACATAAAGGTCGGCGTTAGCCATAACGCTGGCAATCTCTATCTGTGTCAGAGCACGGTCATAGACACGTACATCATCGATGAGGCCCTTGAAACCGGTAGCAGGGTCGGCATAGGGGCCGGCGCCCAGGATTTCTCCGGAACTGGCGCCAATGTAGATAGGATAGTTACAGGTGCCTATCGTTTGCGGATCATCCCAAGACTTGGCCCAATGATTAGCGGTGTGCAGACCATCTACATAAACATCTATATTGCTGAGGTTGTCGTACACTGCGGCAATGTGATGCCATTTACCGTCCCATACGTTCACGTCAATCAAATCCAGAACGATTCCATCAGTTGGAGTGAAGGACGAATCAATACTAGCTGAGCCAACAATTGAAACGCTAACTTCGTTTTCCCAGCCCCGCCTTATCATCGACCATCCTTCACGGTTTCGAGCATTGGGGTCGCCGGGAATGTTTCTATGGTAGCCGCCATTCCAGTCACCCTTGCTGACAACAGTACCGCAATAAGGGCCGCGATCGGTCAGGGAAGGCTTCACCCAGGCCATAACAGTGAATTCACCGAGGACGTCTGCCCAGGTGCAGTTGGCCGGCACGTCGGTGCAGTTTGGCTCGTCTATATCGTGACCGCCGCCGCAATCAACATAACCGTTGGCATCGCCTACATCCAGAACGTTGCTGTCCCTGTCATCATCATGAACGATAGTTGCAAGGCTTTCGAGGCTGCCGTGATGGTTGTTACCGCTCACGTCGTTGGCGGTGCCGTCATCAAACGACCAGTGCGCCAAAGGACCTACGGTGCCTTCTTTTACAATGCCGACAATCTCGTCATGGTCAAGCGCCCGCTTGTAAATGCGGACATCATCAAGGTGACCATAAAAGTGTGATCGATACTGGGTCCGCATCGCCGTTTCAATGTTTGTGCCAATACCGACAGGCCAGTTACAACTGTTTATGGCAGTACCACCGCAGGCGTAGCTGGCTTCTTTAACGCCGTCGGTATATACCAGAATTTCCGACATGCCCGGCTGGTCCGGGGATATACGCGGCTGATAGATTTTATACACTCCTGCAACGTGGTGCCACTTCTGGTCCCATATATCGGTCAAGGCATGGATTCCATGCCAGGGACATTCCTCGCCCTGAAGCTTAACATAAAACGATATTGTCTCCATGTATTGAGCCAACCTGGGCACATTGTTGACTGACTTGTGCATTTCCCAGCCTTCTTCTCTACCTTTATTTAAGACTGAATTAAGATTCATCCACCAGGTAGTGAATTCAGGCCTTACCCAGGCTGTGACAGTGATGTCACCGGTGATGTCAGCCCAGGTATTATCGTCACCCGGCTCTTTACCGCCTTGGGCGTCTAAATAGTCGTCGTTGCCGTTGCTGACAATTTCCATCGCGCCATCTATCCTGCCATTCGGGTCCCACGTAGGACTACCTACAATTGTAGCATGATGCCCGTTACCACTCGAATCTGCTGCATTGAGGGAAAATATGTCTTCATCAAGCTTCCAGTGAGCTACAAGACACGGGTCGGTCGGCGATACCGTCCTGGCGTCCATACTGTAATCGAAGTCAAGCCAGTCATTGGCCATTATAGTAAGGTCATTGCCGTTAACAAGACAGTCATCATTCAAATCGGCATTCGGCAGGCCGTATCTGGAAATACACCGGCGGGCATACACCCGAATCTGGTCAACGTACATCCAGCCCATTTTTTCTATTATGGCCGGCTCAGTACCAAGACCATCAAGATAACCAATTTCAAGACTTTTGACATTGGTCAGGTTAATGCTGCTGTTATCATCTTTGAACTCCTGCAGCGCAATATTCCATT
>CAZTKW010000535.1:0-3187 GCA_964614315.1 uncultured Pirellulales bacterium | reverse complement strand
ATGCAAGGGATACGTACACAGTTCAATTCCTTACGTTACCAAAGCACTGGAAATTATGGGAGAAAAAACCGGAGCCTTTAAAATTGTCCAGAGTGAAGATATGTCTATTTTCAAGCCGGAGAACCTTAGCCAGTTTGATGCGGTCTGTTTCAATAATACCACCAAGCTGGAGTTTACTGACCCTGTGCTGCAGCATAGCCTGATAGACTTTGCCAAATCGGGCAAAGGGATAGTCGGTATCCATGCCGCCACCGACAATTTTTATGAATGGCCGCTGGCTGCTGAAATGATGGGAGGACTATTTGATGGTCATCCGTGGACATCCGGCGGCACGTGGGCCTTTAAGCTTGATGAGCCACATCATCGGCTCAATGCATCTTTTAATGGTAAAGGTTTCAAATTAAGTGACGAGATTTATCGCATAAAGCCGCTTAACCTGTATGAAAATGCGCGCATATTGATAAGCCTTGATATGACCGACCCAGCTACGGCCCATGCAAAAGGTGTCAGACCCACCGACAAAAGGCTCCCTGTCAGTTGGGTTCGCAATTTTGGCAATGGGCGTGTGTTTTACTGCGGTATAGGCCATAACCATGACATACTCTGGAATACAAAGGTGCTTGAGCACTATCTTGCCGGTATTCAGTTTGCTCTCGGCGATCTGGATGTCGACGCTACACCCTGCGAGCTGAACCTTGAGATATCAGAAGACATTTTGGCAAAGATTGCAGCTTATGAATACGGTCAAAGCCGTGAACCTCTTACCAAACTGACTGATATAATTCGTTCGGCTTCGCCGGAAGATTTGAAACAGATTGAACAACAGCTGGTTGATTTTCTTAAGTCGGATGCAACTTTAGCGGGCAAACAGTTCATCTGCCGCAAGCTAAGTATCATCGGTACCGAAGAAGCGGTACCCACCCTATACAGGCTGCTTATATATCCGGAGACATCGGATATGGCAAGGTATGCGCTGGAGCGTATTCCGGGAAGGGCCGTCGATGAGGCATTGTTAGAGGCCCTGCCCATAACAGTTGGTATGGCTAAGGTAGGAGTAATCAATACCCTTGGGATGCGCCGTGTTGGCGAAGCGGTTAGCTCTTTGGAAATCCTAATTTACCGTTCCGACGAGACAATGGCCGCTGCGGCAGTAGCGGCTTTGGGGAGAATAGCCGGTTCTGACGCCGCTGAAGCTCTCGAAGAGGCAAGGGATAAAACCGGCGGTGAACTTCAGCAATTGATTCTGGACGCTTATCTGGCTTGTGCCGACCGGCTCTTGGTCGAAGGCTGGCTTTTGGAGGCTTCGGCCATCTACAAGGAAATGTATCTGGCTCCCTGCGAATGCGAAGTTAAACCGTCGATTCGAGTGGCTGCTCTGCGAGGTTTGGTTGTCACAAGCAGAGAAAAAGCAACAGGGTATATTGTTGGCATTCTTAAGGGCGTCAAAGGCGAAGATAAAGAGTTAGAAAGTGCAGCCATCGCCCTCATCAACGAAATACCCGGTACTAAGATAGTAGAAGCTGCGACTGAGGAGATGCCTAAGCTCTCCGTTACCTCTCAGGTGCAGTTGCTCTCGGCCCTTGCTGACCGCGGCGATGCGGCTGCCCTGCCGGCGGTCATCGATGCAACTGAAAGCTCTGATGTTCTGGTACGTATCGCTGCTTTAAAGGGATTAATGCAGTTGGGCGACGCCTCAACCGTTGATTTGCTCGCCGGTATTGCGGCCAAAACCAAAGGTGAAGAGCAGGAAGCCGCACAGCAAAGTCTTTATCGTCTCCATGGCCCGAACATCGACCAAACTATTCTGGGAAGTATCTTGCGGGCAGAATCCAATGTTAAAGTTGAATTGATTCACAGCATCGGTCAACGCAATGTCACCACTGCTGTCGAGGCAATGTTAAAAACCGCACAAGAAGCCGACGAGGATGTTCAACTCGAATCTTTCAAGGTCTTAAGAATCATTGCCGGGCCGAAACATTTACCGGCATTGATTGATATTTTGATACGAACCGAGGACCAGAACGTGCGCAGCGAAGCTGAGAGATGTGTAGCGGCAGTTGCCGGTAAGCTTTCCGACAAGGACAGCCAGGCGGATGACATATTGGCTGTCCTGCCTTCTGTTAAAGAATCAAAGGCCCGCTTTTCGCTGCTTGGGGTTCTTGGCAGAATCGGCAACAAAAAAGCATATGATGTCCTGCGCAAAGCCCTGGAAGACAAAGACCCTGATGTTCGTACCGCGGTCATTCGCGCCCTTTCCGAATGGCCCACGGACGAGCCGATTAATGACCTGCTTAAAATAGCTCAAACATCCGACAACAAGATACATCAGGTTTTGGCCCTGCGAGGTTTCATCCGCTTGACTGGACTTGACAGTGACCGTCCAGCCGAGGAGGCAGTCAAAATGTATAAGCAGGCAATGGAACTGTCATCAGACGTTAGTGAAAAGAAGATGGTATTGTCAGGGGTTAAAGACGTAAAATCTTATGATGCAATGCAGATGGCTGCGGCCTATCTGGATGACAAAGCTCTGCAGCAGGAAGCTGAAGTCGCCGTGGTTGAAATCGCCTGGACCACCACAGCCGGCAGCCATCCGGAGCAAACCAAAAAGCTGCTGAAGAAAATTCTTGAAATATCAAATAACGAATCTTTGCGCACCAGGGCCAAGCAAATACTAAGCTGGTCCGAGTAAGTTATAGAACAGTTTTATTTATCGAGGATTATAAATATGAAAAACCAAGAAAGAACTACCACCAAGCTGAACAGCAGGATTTCCCGTCGTGATTTTCTGGGAGGTGCAGCCTCCACTATGGCAGCCTTTACCATAGTTCCACGAAGCGTTTTGGGAGGCAGCGGTCAGACGCCTCCGAGTGAAAGACTCAATATAGCCATTATCGGCGCCGGCGGTCAGGGCATAGTTAATCTGAAAAGGCTACTGTCAATGGAAGAGACTCAAATTGTCGCGGTGTGCGATGTCAATACCGAAAGTGACTATAGTGCTTATTACTTTGGCGGTACCGCAGGGCGCGAAGCTGCGAAACGAATTGCTGAAAGCCACTACGCCGAACAAAAGCCCTCCGGTACGTATAAAGGCTGTGCAGCTTACGTTGATTTTTACGAAATGCTGGAAAAAGAGAAAAGCATCGACGCCGTAGTGGTTGCTACGACCGATAGCCTGCACGCTGTAGCT
>CAZTKW010000534.1:0-3188 GCA_964614315.1 uncultured Pirellulales bacterium | reverse complement strand
GAATCATTACCAGGGCTCCGCCGAGTAAAAATACGAACTGGATGACGTCGGTGAGCGCTACGGCCCACATGCCTCCTGCCATTGTGTAAATAATGGTAACGACGCCGAAGAAAAGAATAAATATGTGATAGGCGGGGCCGGTATCGTCGAAGCCGGTTATGACACAGGCAACCTGAGCGGACAGATAAAGAACACCACCGAGCCATGCACAGAACCGCAGCGACCAGAGAGAGGCCACCAGCGCACGCAGAGTAGGGCTGTACCTTTGGCCCAGGAATTCAGGTATGGTGGCAATTCTAAGCCGGCGAAGAATCGGAAGAATGAAAATGCCCGCAAAAACCAGCGCCATCATACCGGTCCATTCGTGCCAGATGATGGACATACCTTCGCGATAGGCATAGCCGACATAGCTTTGGAAGTTGTAAAGGTTGCAATTTGTGGCGGCGAGAGTCGCAACTAAAATAAATGGCGTTAACTGTCTGCCGGCTACGCAAAAATCATCCGGTTTTTTAATCCATTTATGAAAATAAGAGCCGGCCCAGATGATTACTACGAAAAAACAGACGATGATTGTACCGTCAATCCAAGTCAAGGCTGTTGCCGCTAATATATTCTGCACAAAAAATGTATCCGTAAGTATTATTAGGCATTTTGAAGATACGGGGTGACACTTCCGATATCAAAACGCCTGTATCAAATTCTTATTTAATAGTAAATTATTGCTGTTTACAAGAATTTTTATGCGGAAGAAACTTCCGTGCATCATTAACGATACGGGTTATTTCTTTGTCTAAATCATCATCCAGAGGTTTTTGTTGATATGTGTTCAGCAGTTCTTCTACTCTGGCGGGCAGTTTGTCTGCAATATCATGCCGGCCGGCCTGCTGCCACTGCGGCCAATATGAGCGGTCAAGTATGGTCGGCATCCATAACTCTGAGCGGAAGTGCTCAACCGTGTGCATCTGGTCGATAAAGGTGCCGCCGGGTCCGACCTGGTCGATGACATCGGTTGCAAGATGCTCATCGTCAACTTTGAAGCCGCGCATTATCCGCTCGATGTATTCAATAACTTCGTGCTGGAAGACGAGCATTTGAAGGCTGGAGGCCTGGTCTACGCCGGCTATGCCGAGATGACCGAATATATCGGAACCGGCTAATGCGCCCATCAGCAGGGTTGCTGATATCTCCAGGCCGGCCTGGGCGTCAACACATTTGCTGTCTGTCAGGGCCACGTTGGTGTAAACAGGCAGTCCGTAATGTTTGCCCATTTGTGTTGCAGCCACCGCCATCAGGCCCTGTTCGGGACCAGCGAAAATCAACTGCGTAGTTTTCATATCAAATGCATGGCATATTCCGCCGAAACAAACCGGCGTTCCCGGTTTAATCAACTGCACAACGCAGATACCAGCCAGAATCTCAGCGGTTTCCTGAGCAATGGTACCGGCAAGGGTGACAGGTGCGCTTAAGCCGGCCTGGGCCATGGGGCCAATAGATACCGGAAGGGGGACTTTGCAAGTTTCAAAGAGCAGGTCTATGCCGTTATTGTCAAAACGGAGCGGGCTGATTGGTTCTAAAAATGCGTAGGTCAGAGGATATTCGGCCAGTTGCTCAGTTGAACCAGTTACGGCAGTAAATAGTTCAATCAGCAATTTGGCGCTGGGCCGATTGTAAAACCAGAAGGTAATAGGTTTAGTCGTCGTACGAAGTTGTGCCGCAGCGACCTCTACACAGCGATAAGAAATGTCAAGCTCATGGGGGTCAGCCATTGCTCCGGCTATGGTAATCTGCGGCAGAACGTCGGCGAGCCTGGCAGCTACGACAACGTCGTCGAGAGTAGCGAAACGGCGGGTACCATCAGGTTCGAGCCAGTGGGCCTCGCCGGCGATGGAGTTGTAGTTGCGCTTTTCTAACCCAAAGGCGGCTTTTTTTGTACGGTCGCGGCCGTAAACAGTGAAGGTCTTTCCGGCAGTAGCGAGGCATTGGTCCACAAGCTGTGAGGGTATCCGAACCCGCCCTTTGGTCTGGTCAACCTTAGCGCCGGCTTCGATAAAAAGGTTTATCATTTCCTTATGAGGTACCAGCACACCTGTGACCTCAAGTATACTGCGGGCCGCCTCATCTATTCGGGCGATATCGGCTGCATTTAATACTGTCAATTTCATTGTCATAAAGAATCTTTTATAAGTCTTTTGCTTGCGGGTTTAACCTGGGCACTAAACTTTTTGTACAATAAAATACAAATCGTTCAGCAAAATAACAAATTTCTCCGGCAAATACAACGAGCTCTTGACGAAAGGGTTAAAACCGATTAATATTTTAGTAACCGCTGCGGATGTGGCGGAATTGGCAGACGCGCAGGCTTCAGGTGCCTGTCCCCGTAAGGGGGTGGAGGTTCGACTCCTCTCATCCGCATTTGGCTGTTTATTGGCAGTATCAAGCCTTTTTGCCTCACTATCGGCGAAGTATTCAACTATTTAACGGAAATCGTTCTCACAGGCCGATAAATAATAATAAAACTAATGGCAGTTATATCGAATTCCAACCGGATTGATGCCGGGTGGTATTCGTACGGCTTATATAAAGATACTATGCTTGAGATTTCCCAAAAACTTGAACAAATGGTATTGGAACTAAGCCCGGCATAATTAGTGGGGGCCGGGACAGGCTCTGTTTTGGCAGGGCTGTTTATTTGGCTTGGTGGATTGGGTTTCAGGAAATTCCTGGTAGGGATTGTGGGAGCCTTTATCGGTGGTATCAGTGGTTTTTTCATAACCGGCCGGAATACTATGTTAGCATTGGCATCGGCTGGGGTTGGTGTGGTTATCGCACTGGTACTTGAAAAGATATTTATCACAATAATGGCGGCGGTTTTGGCGGCGGTTCTGGGCTTTACCGTCATGGGGCAAATTTGCGTTGGGCAAGCGGACAGTTTGCAACAAGCCTGCTCAGAGATGCCTTTGTATAGCTGGGTGATAATATCGGGGCTGGTAATAATTTCCATAGCAGCGGGATTTTTCTTCCGGCGTTTAATTTCAGCTCTTTGCTGTGCGGCTTTTGGTACCATACTTCTTTTTGCAGGGATGATTTTGCTGCTGTCGTACAAAGGGGCCGAACCTATAAGTTACATAAGTGGAAAGCTTTCCTTTTACGGTACGGTATTTGCCGCTATGGTGGCTTTCGGTGCAATT
>CAZTKW010000533.1:0-3194 GCA_964614315.1 uncultured Pirellulales bacterium | reverse complement strand
AACATGATGGCACGGTTACTATCCTGCTTGAAAAAAGCGGAACCGCATCTGTGGATATTGCCGTCAATCTGTTCGTTAGGGGCGAAAGGATCAACAACGAATCCTGCAGGATAAAAATCTTCCGGGGTGAACAAGCCAGGGGCAATGAAGTACGCCAATATATAAGACCACCCGAAAATCGTTGCAGTTTTTCAGGATTAGCAGCAGGTAAATACACTGTCCAAGTTTATTTTTATGATTCACATCCAACTCACCATGAAATACTTGAACTGGTCGATGGTGAACATAAAAACTTACAGATCAATGTTGAAACAGATGAACTTGCACGAATTCCTCTGAAAGGGAAATTACTTGATAAACATACGGTGCGAGGTATTTCTAGTGTAAAAATTTTTGACACCCAAACCAGCGAGGACGGTTCATTTAGTACAATCGGGGATCGCTCTCACTTCCACGAAACGTGTATATATCTTCGAAATCCTATTAGATATGTGATTGCAAAAATGAACAACCACATGACTGAGGACTTGGCACAGCAGCTTCAATTTCATATCGACCCTAATAGTACTCGTACACATATATTTCTTGAAGATGATAATGACGACGGCATCTTCTGTGATTACATGAACTGTGCGATATGTGGTTCAATTGAGAAAACACCTACTCTGGATGTTGAGACTAAGGAACCTTAAGCCAAAGCGCAGTCGGTTTGTAATTTGTCTCGGTGTTTTAGCTGTCAGCCGAAGTTGTAGTGCTTTTTTACGGGTTCTTTGACGTTCCAGGTGCATTCGAGGTCCTGTGGGAAAATGACGAGGTCGCCCTGGCCGAAACTTACGGAATTTTTGTCGTCGGATACGGTTACCTTGCCTTCGAGCACAAGACAGGTTTCCTTTTCGGTGTACTGCCAGTCGAAAGTGCTTGGCTCGCATTTCCAGATTGGCCAGGCCTGGCAGGCGGCCTGCTCGGCTTCGGTGGGCTTTTTGACAATGACATCCCTGACTGTAGGCATTTTATTTTCCCTTCCTTATGTTTACCGCAAACTTTTGAGTTCACTAATATATTTTCAACGCAACCGCGGATAATTATAGCTTAAGTGAGAATATTATTGAAGAAGCAAGTGGAATTTTTCTCGAAAATAGTATAAATTAGCCGGCTCGGAAAAGAATTTTTGACAGGATTAGCAGGATTTATTTTAACTGCAAATGAAATTATCCGGTCAATCATGTTATCCCGTGTATTTTTTGAAAGTCAGGTTGGTATGGAGCAAAAACAGTTAGACGAGTTTCGAAGGAAGTTTGATGAATATGTAGCGGGTTTCTACGGCGATGATGAGTTTGTCAATGCCAATTTGAAACTGAAAGAAGACCACAGCAGGCGAACCTGTGAAGAGATGCGGTATCTGGCAGAGCAAGTGGCCCTGACAGCCAATCAAAGGCGGATAGCTGAAGCAACAGCACTTTTTCACGACCTCGGGCGGTTCAAACAGTTTGTCAAATACCGAACTTATAACGACCCTAAAAGTGTCAACCACTGTCAGCTGAGTCTGAAAATTCTGCGGCAGACAAATATGCTTGCGGGTGTTGAGGATACGGAGAAAGAGATAATCGAAAAAGCGATTGAATATCACGGGTGCAAGGAATTGCCGAGCGATTTGGACGGGGAGTGCCTGCTTTTTTCGAAGATGCTGCGTGACGCTGATAAGCTGGACATATTCTTCGTGGTGACCGAATACTACAAACAATACCGGGACAACCCGAACGAATTCAAGCTGGAGGTGGAACTTCCGGATGTGCCGGAATATTCGGCTGAGGTGGTTGAGGCGATTTTGAATGGGCAGCGGTTCGATTACAGCAGGTTGCGGTCGTGGAACGATATGAAGCTGCTGCAGCTTGGGTGGGTTTATGATGTTAATTTTACGGCGACGCTGAAGCGGATAGGAAAACGTAAATTTTTAGAGAAGATAGTTGATTTTCTTCCGCAAACCGGAGATATTGAGAAGGTCAAAGAAAAGATATTTGAATATGTCGATTCGGCGATTGAACGAGGGGGGATGGAAGTAAAGAGGTAAAAGAAATGGAAGAAGGGATTATTATGAAGACGGTTTTGCAGACAAATATAGCAGACCTTGAGCCGAAGCGCGGCAAGGTTCGCGATATATACGACCTTGACGACAAACTGCTGATAGTGGCGACCGACAGGATAAGCGCTTTCGATGTGGTTATGGCTAACGGCATACCTTATAAGGGTGTTGTTTTGACGCAGATTTCGCTTTTCTGGTTCGATTTTTTTGATACGACCGTTGAGCATCATTTAATAAGCGCCGATGTGGGGGATTTTCCCAAGCCGTTCTGCAATTTCAGTGAGCAGTTGAGCGGGCGGAGTATGCTGGTCAAAAAAGTCGAGCCGCTGCCTGTGGAGTGTGTTGTGCGCGGCTACCTGGCCGGTTCGGGCTGGAAAGAATATCAGGAGAAGCTGCCTGCCGGCCTGAAGCAGTGTGAGAAGCTGCCGGAGATGATATTTACGCCGGCGACAAAGGCCGAGAGGGGCCTTCACGATGAGAATATCAGCTGTGAGCGATGTGCCGAGATTATCGGTCAAGAGAAGGCGAATTATGTGCGGGACAAAAGTATGGAGATTTTCCGGAAGGCGGGCGTTTATGCGCAGGGCAAAGGGATAATCCTTGCGGACACCAAGTTCGAGTGGGGGGTTTTTGAAGGCAGCAAGGTCATCCTGATTGACGAGGTTTTGACGCCGGACTCGTCGAGGTTCTGGCCAGCCGACAAGTACCAGGCGGGCAGAGACCAGGAGAGCTTTGATAAGCAGTTTGTCCGAAATTTTCTTGAGAGTATAGATTTCGATAAATCCGGGCCGGGCGTCGAACTTCCCGAGGATATCATCCAGAAGACCAGCGCCAAGTACATCGAGGGCTATGAGCGATTAACGGGCAAAAAGTTTGAATTTGTCGATTAGAGGTTATTAACCGCCCCTTTTGGCGAAGGTGGGAGCGGATAAGAGCAGGTCCACAACGGCCGTCGCATTCTCGGCGGTCGTTTTTTTGTAATGATAGTTAAGTCTTTTAGATGAATTTCTGAGTTTGAGTAGATTGGTTTACAGATTCCAGGCTTTTGCGAAGGCGGCGAAGCTGCGGTCGTAAGTCTTCTCCACATCGTCGGGAAAGCAGCAGCCGGGCAACT
>CAZTKW010000532.1:0-3203 GCA_964614315.1 uncultured Pirellulales bacterium | reverse complement strand
TTTCTCGACCGGTTTGGCCCGCTGGGCCAGGACTTCAGCGGGATAATGCGTGATTCGACATTTCTCAATATCAATTTCCGACATTTATTTATCCTCAAAAAAACCTGATGCAAATCGAGATTAAAAACGAATCGTTTTGATTGTTTTGCGTTTAACCTTTAGTCGAATTCGTCACCATCAAAAGTATTTCCCAGGTAAAGTTTCTTTATAGTCTGGTCGCGTACTATTTCGGCCGGTCGGCCGGCGCCTATCACCTTGCCGTGGTCAATTATGTATGCCTTGTCAACCACCTCAAGCGTTCTCTCGACGTTATGGTCGGTAATGAGAATGCTGACACCGCCTGCAACAAGCTGGCGGATTTCCTGCTGAAGGTCCTCAACGGCAATAGGGTCAACACCGCTGAACGGCTCATCCAGCAAAATCAACGAAGGGTTGGTTACCATAGCACGGGCGATTTCAAGCTTTCTGCGCTCACCGCCGGAGAGGTATTTGCCCTGGCTGTAAGCAACCTCGTTTAACCCGAAACGCTCAATCAGCATATCCGCCCTGCGGTTTCGCTCGGCGTTGGTTACGGACATCGTCTCCAAAATTGCATAAAGATTGTCTCTGACGTTGAGGCGCTGAAAGATGCTCGGTTCCTGTGAAAGATAACCTATGCCCAGACGCGCCCGCTTGTACATCGGCAGTTTTGTTATATCTCTGCCTTCAAAAACCACCGACCCGCCATTGGGTATAATCATACCCATAATCATTCTAAAAGTTGTGGTTTTGCCGGCGCCGTTTCGGCCAAGAAGTCCGACAATGCTGCGCTGAGCTATCGAGATGTACACCTCGTTAACAACAGCTCTGCCCGAGTACCTCTTGACCAGCCCGTTAGTTTCAAGAAGAGTCATGCCATTCACTTTCGTATCTGGTATTTCATACCGTATTCTATTCCGATTTTGGAATTATAACAATATTAACGGTTAAATCAAATAAATAGCAAATACACAAGTATCGGCTGAAAATTCCATACAGAGTTAAAAAAACGCAGCAACACAGAAAGATGGCCGCAGGATTCGGCTTTTAAGATTTTTTTAAGCCGGGAAATATTCTGGCATTTTCTCCGGATTTTTGTTATTAAGAGATATTGCAAATAAAATAATGAAACGAGTAAAAAGCGAATTGAAATATTAAACACAGGATGCCGGGTATAAGAATAGCTCATGTTTGCAGTTATAAGTGATGTACATTCGAACATAGAGGCCTTGACGAAGGTTCTAGCCGATATTGAAAAGCGAGGCATAAAGACAATTTATTGTCTTGGTGATGTTGTGGGCTACGGGCCCAATCCCAGAGAATGCCTCGACCTGATTATCGAAAAGACCAAGTGGTGTGTTCTGGGCAACCATGATTATGCGGTTTTTTATGAACCGACGAACTTCAACTACGGGGCCGAACAGGCAAGTTTCTGGACACGTGAAGTCCTGGAGACGGAGCAAGAAAAGCATCCCCGCGACAGGCGATGGAGCTTTTTGGGTGAACTGCCTATACGGCATAGTCTCAAAACAAAAATGGGGGAAAATACGGCGCTCATAGATTTTGTCCACGCTTCGCCAAGAAAGCCGATTAATGAATACATCTTTCCCGATGATGTTTACAGCAATCCGGTAAAAGTCCGGATTATGTTCGAGCGGGTCAAACACATTTGTTTTGTGGGCCATACGCACATGCCCGGTGTATTTCTTGATGAGCCGGACTTCTATTTGCCCTCCGAACTGGGAGATGTTTATCCGATTATTGAAGGAGAAAAGGCAATTATAAATGTCGGTTCCGTCGGACAGCCGAGAGATAAGGACAACCGGTCGAGTTACGTTTATATGGACGGTAATGAACTGCACTTTGTAAGGGTGGAATACGATTTTGAGACTACAATGAAAAAGATAAAAGCAATTGACAAATTGGATAATTTCCACGCTGAACGGCTTCAGGACGGTAGATGACAGAATTAATTATTGAAAAACTAAACGCGGAGTGACATACGAAATTATGAGACTTTTCCTGACTTTGGTTGTGATTGGTTTTGCTGTTCTTTGCGGCGCGCTTGTTGTCCAGGCCGGATTGTTTGAGGCCGGCTCGGGCGGGGGAAAGGTGCCCTGTATCTTGCTGCAGCAAACCACAGGCGGTGAAAATAACCAGGTTATAATCCCACCGGAATCGAAAAACACAAGCCTGCAGGCGGTTCAAGCTGTTACTCTCGGTGCCGATAACGCTGAAGCTAAAACGATTATTCTCGGCGCACAAGACCCAAATACCGAAGACCCCCAAACAGATTTCAAATTTCAATTGGAATTGAGTTCCAAAGGCGCCGCCATTAGAAAGGCCACCTTCAGCAACGGAAACGGCAATGGCTTTGACGACCGTCATTACAAAAACCCTAAGCCGTTAGTGATTCTTTCGCCCGTCGGCGGCCAACCAGGTTCAATGGCGAACAAAGAACTCATACTCGTCGAGCAGAAGCTTCAATTACGCCTCAATGATCTGCACTGGAAAAGCTATGAAGTCGAGCATTCCTCTGACGGCTCTCAAACGGCACGTTTCGAGGCGGTCATCAAAACATCTATCGGTGAACCTGTTATTAAACTGGTTAAAACCTACAAAATTGTCCCCGGCAGTTATTTGCTGGATTGCGATTTAACCGTCGAGAACCTCTCAAGTTCTTTGCAGAATGTACGTTTCAATTTAGCCGGACCCAGGGGGCTGGGACGAGAAGGTTTCAGGACAGATATGAGAAAGGTCAGGGCCTGCTACAGGGATTCGGAGGGCAAATTTAACTCCAAAGCAAAAGTTGAATTTAAAGCCAAAACCCTCCGCAACACAAACGGCTTATACAGCCAACCACTGGAAAAAATGGAAGATAATTTTCTCTGGGTGGCTGCTACGAACAAATATTTTGCAGCCATAGTGGTGCCGTCCCCGGATGAGGGCAAAGACTACTGCGACTGGATAACACAAGAGACAGGCCTGTTGTACAATCCCGACCGGGACGTGCGTGCCGACTCAGGCGATGAGACTATCGGGGTGGATTTGCAAATTGCAGCGAGAGACTTTTCAGCCAATGGTCAGCCTGACAGCTCAAAAACATATAACTTCAAGTTGTATCTCGGGCCCAAGGACAAAAGTCTTTTCGATAAGAACCAGATGTACCGGGACCTCGGTTTTAT
>CAZTKW010000531.1:1044-3204 GCA_964614315.1 uncultured Pirellulales bacterium | reverse complement strand
CTATCGCCGAGTACACCTTTTCCCGGCTAGAACCCTCATTCGCCGCCCGGGCCAGGGAGCAGGGGGGTGGAATCATCGTGGGCGGTGCCAACGATGGACAGGGGTCCAGACGTG
This sequence comes from uncultured Pirellulales bacterium, assembly GCA_964614315.1. Lineage (GTDB taxonomy): Bacteria > Planctomycetota > Phycisphaerae > Sedimentisphaerales > Anaerobacaceae > CAZTKW01. Next base: position 3,090 of record CAZTKW010000531.1, on the reverse strand, counting down.
AGCATGCGGCGCTGGCGCCGCGGTACCTGGGGGTTCGTGCGGTGATTGCCAAAAGTATCGAGCGAATTCACAAGGCGAATTTGATTAACTTCTGCATAGTACCGATAGAATTTTCCCGGCCGAGTGATTACGACAAAATCAAACCGGACGACCAGTTGCAAATTGATAATCTACTCGAAGCGATAAAAGGCAGTGAGGAAGTTAAGATTTTGGACAAGAGCGGCTCGTTTGAATTTTTCGGCAAATTGATTTTGACCAAGAGAGACAGGGAGATTTTGCTTTCAGCGGGTCTTCTGAGTTATACAAGTAAAAAAACGAATGAGTGAGAAGGTAATAACGATTTTCGGGACGGGTAGGGCAAAGTCTGGTGATGCAGCTTATGAGATGGCTTACAGGGCAGGTAAACTGCTGGCCGAAGCTGGTTTTGTCATCGCTAACGGCGGATACGGCGGGACGATGGCAGCGGCGGCTAAAGGAGCAGCCGAAGGCGGCGGTGAAACCATCGGAGTAACCTGTTCGGCTTTTACGGGCAGGGCCAATGAATATGTCAGCCGTGAAATCGTTACCGGGTCACTGGACGAGCGGCTTGATACGCTGATAAAGCTGGGCAGTGCATATATAGTGCTTCCCGGCGGGACGGGGACACTGCTGGAACTGGCAAAAGTTTGGGAATTAAAAAACAAAGGCTTTCTCGAAGGCGATAAACCGATTATACTTATAGGACGATTCTGGAAGGTGTTGATTGATTTAATTGCAACAGATGACGCCGGCAGCGGCAGTTTTATCAGCCAGGTAGATGAACCAGAGCAAATTAGAGAATTGATTATGAGGTGTTGATTAGATTATGAGCAAGCATATGGTAGTAGTGATGGTTTTGTTGCTGATAAGCGTAGTTTCGGTGACGCCGGGACTTGGTGCAGGTAAAATACGTGAAGGGGCTTTGCGCGATGGTTTTTTATTAGCAGGAGTTGACGGCAAATTGCTTACACGGGACAGCAACGACAGATGGTTTTTTGAACTTGGTACGGACGTAAACGATGGCAGGTTTTTTGTGAAGACAGGCTCGGCTATTGAACTTTTGCCATCTTCGGGTCTGGAAAAGATGACAAACGATGTGAAAAAACGCAGTTCCGGGGACTATCGGCTTTGGGGTAAAGTAACGAAATACGAAGGTAAAAATTTTATATTTCCCACTTATTTTTTGCCGCTGAGCAAAGTCGAACGGCAGGAAGCACAACAAACAGAGGAGCCGGCGCCACAAAGCCTTAATGATCCGAACGATGTTATAAGGATGCCGGATGAGGTGCTAAAGAAGCTGGGGGGCAGGAGGATTATCCGTACAGAAGAACTGGAAAAAGGGCTGGTGTTGGAGTCGGACAGCATGTTAGCGGACAGAATCGGCTTTATTGAAGGACAAAAGATAAATTCGAAATTAGTGCTCGATGCACTCGGAAGAAATGCGCGGCGGATTTCATTTCGGCTACTGCCGTGCCATGCGTTGGAACATGCCCAGCAACGGCAAATGAGTGAACTGGAGGCGGTGAGATTTAAAATAGCGGGAATTGTTACCAGATATAAAGGTGAATATTACCTGCTGTTACAGCGTGCGATTCGAGTTTACACTCACGGCAATTTTGGAAATTGATGATTGACAAAAAATGAACAAAGACCTTGACCAAATTCTAATATCATCGTCTCAACCTGACTTCAGTGAACAAATTAAAGGACTTCACAGGAAACTACTTCGGGAAGCCAGGTTTGGTGGTTTTGATGAAGAGAGTGAAGTTAACCGCCAGAAAGTACTCGAAATTGTTCGTGAAGTTTACGAGAACCCAGATAAGGCAGTAGCTGAATTTACGAAAAAATATGACGGAGTTGAATTAAAGCCTGAGCAATTCAAGGTTTCCAAGGAAGATTTGAAAAAAGCTCACAATGAAATGGACAAAGTTCTTTTGAAATCGGTCCGCCGGGCTATTGAAAATGTAAGAAGATATCAGACAGAAATATTCATCGGTGACTTCAAACATCCGGGGATAAATTATACAC
>CAZTKW010000531.1:0-1034 GCA_964614315.1 uncultured Pirellulales bacterium | reverse complement strand
AAAACGCGTGGGTATTTGTGTGCCGGGCGCATCAGCCCCCTTGCCATCCACGGTGATAATGACGGCGGTGCCCGCTCAGGTTGCCGGTGTGAAGGAAATCGTTGTGGTTTCACCGCCGAGATACAAGGGAAGTATTCATCCGGTGACCTTGGCCGTTTGTTACGAATTAGGAATTGATGAAGTTTACCGTATAGGCGGCGCACAAGCTGTGGCAGCTTTGGCTTGTGAGAGAGGAACTGTTCCTCAAGTTGATAAAATTGTAGGTCCGGGCAATAAGTGGGTGCAAACTACCAAGTTGATTGTCTTTGGCGGCGTTGGTATCGATTCGATAGCTGGGCCAAGCGAAGTATTGATAATTGCAAATGACAAGGCCAATCCAGCCTGGGTGGCGGCGGATATGCTAAGCCAGGCGGAGCATGCACCGGGAAGCGCAGTCGTATTTACAGATTCACAGGAATTGGCCAAAAAAGTTCTCGAAGAACTCAAAAAACAAGTTAAACAATTAAACCGAGCAAAAGAAACAATAGGATGCCTGAAAGAATACAGCAAAATCGCTGTGTTTATAAATATGGATGATGTTGTTGAAAAAGCAAACGATTTTGCGTCTGAGCATTTAGAGATTCAGTGTGGCAATAAGAGCAGAGAAATCGCAGAGAAGATTGATAATGCGGGTGCGATTTTCATAGGGGACTATTCACCGGTTGCGGTCGGAGATTACTGGGCAGGTCCAAGCCATACCCTGCCGACAGGAACGACTGCGAGATTCTTCAGCGCTTTGAGCAGTAATGATTTTATCAAGTCAACGAGTATTATCGCGTATGATAAAAAGATGTTAGCCGAATGCACCGAGGATATTATCCGTTTAGCGGAGGTAGAAGGCCTTGACGCTCACGCCAGAAGCATAAAAATCCGTTCGCAGGATTAAGAGCCTATCCAAAAACCAGTTCTATCCCCAAGGGAAGCCCGATGCCTGCGTTGTCGAGTCAAAATCGTCCTCAACGTAGCTTTGGTTACGCCTGCGGCGATTTTACCCT
>CAZTKW010000530.1:0-3219 GCA_964614315.1 uncultured Pirellulales bacterium | reverse complement strand
AAGATAAATAGTCTCTCCAGGCTGCAGTCGAACCCACCCCGGCGGACGGTCGCCGGATGAGTAGTAGTACTGGATATTCGCAAACGTTTCCCAGGGATTGCCTAAGCTGCCGTCACCGCTGGTGTCGCTGCCGCTTACCGGGTCAATGTAATAATCCGTCGCAAGGGATGATACTGAAAATAGCCCCAGCAATAAAACAAAAGCGAATAAAAATGATGATTTCTTAAACATGACACTCCTCCAGCAAAAATTATAAAAAATGTGTACTCCGAAACGCACAATACATTTAGCACCAAACTTATACCAAATTAGCTGTCCTTAATCAAGGGAATTTTACCCGTTTTTAAGAATTTTTATTACCTTTCGGGCCGAACAACAATCCCACACTGTCCACCAAGTCAGCCCGGCACATTGCCGGCCACAGCATCAAAACAAAAACCGTCAAATATACCAGCTTCTTTAGATAACGTAATGTTTCTACCTCTAAAACCCTGTTACGCTAAAGTTAAAAAGTTAATCGAATAACTCAATCCAGGCAGCCTATCGGCTGCGTCGAAACCACAATATTATCAAAGTAACGCTCCTGCAGTTGCGGCGAACCGCTGTTCCAGTAATTTTCAAACAATATTGCGTTGATGGCATAATCCGTATAAGAGGCCACAAAATTCAAGCTGTCACGCCTTGCTTCCAGATTGCCGTCTATCCAGAACTCTTGTATCCCGTTAGATACTCCAGGGTCGTTCAGCTTCACATGGGCCTCCACACAATACCAGATGCCATCATGCAGAGAGTCAAATATCGGCGTAACTCCTGCCAGATTCCCCAGCCAGTCCATATGGCCAAAGTCATTGTACCCTACACATTTCACCAGGCTGGTAGCCAGGTCCACACATCTTACAGGGTCAACCAGAAGATAATCCCCGCTGCTCCACAAATGGGCTATCATTGCCTGTGACCAATCGGTGGATGAAGAAAAACAGGTCGCCCTCGACAGTTTTCCCGGACTGCCTACCCAACCAGGCTGCATCTTCAGGTACATCCGGTAATAAACATCCCGGAAGTCTTCGGTTTCTCTGATATCTCTGTTCATATAACTGTTCGGATTTCTGCCGAATCCCAGCTTAAAGCCCCCGGCGCTTACCTCACCGGATTGAAATATCACTCTCATACCTTTCGAGGAATCCAGTCCGATGCCGGCAAGGGCCACGAAATCGCCGCCATTATTGCTATATTCAAAGTATCTGCCGTCTCTTACAAAAGCTGTATCAACCTCGAAATCATCACAGAATATCCACTCCGGATGCAAACTCTGCCAGTTATCACATTCATCCTCCGGAGGTTGTGTTTGCTGCTCCGTCGTAAAGCTCCACAAATTACCGGTTGTTGTACCACCTGCATTCACCTCATCAATACGCCAGTAGTAAGTTATCTCATTGGTCATTGTCCCGGGGTCAAACGTTGTAGTTGTCTGGTTACCCTGGAATTCACCTGAGTCCGGTGTTGAGTCAGTACCAAAATATACATCGCTTGAAGTTGACCCACTGCCCCCCGTCCAGCTCAAATTAGAATAAATGCTCACATCAGTAGCGCCGTTAACAGGACTTGGACTGCTCGCCTGTCCCGGAGGCGGCGGTAAAGATTCGGTTGTGAAACTCCAAACCAAACCGCCGGTTGTGCCCTCACCGTTGACCTCGTCAATACGCCAGTAGTAAGTCATATCGTTAGCCATCGTACCGGTATCGAACGTCGTTGCTGTCTGGTTGCCCTGGGATGCTCCGGGGCTGATGGTGCCGAAGTAAACATCATGGCTTGTCGCACCAGAGCCGGCTGTCCAGCTCAAATCAGCATCAACACTCACACCAGTCGCACTGTTACCCGGGCTGGGATTAACCGCCTGACCCGGAGGCTGCGGTAAAGCTTCGGTTGTGAAATTCCACACAACTCCGGTTGTTGTACCATTGGCATTGACCTCGTCAATACGCCAGTAGTAAATCATATCGTTAGCCATCGTACCGGTATCGAAAGTTGTGCCCGTCTGATTGCCCTGGGATGCTCCGGGGCTGATGGTTCCGAAGTACACATTATGGCTTGTCGCACCAAAGCCGCCTGTCCAACTCAAATCAGCATCAACACTCACACCAGTCGCACCGTTACCAGGGCTGGGATTAACCGCCTGACCCGGAGGCTGTGGACCGGCTGCACACGCCTGAACCACAAAACCAATAACCACCTGACGGTTAACATTCGAATGCGTTATGCTCGCAGTCTCATCGACTCCGCTTGCCGATTTGTATCCGGCCACTGCATCAGCAGATGCTATGTCTAATTCAATACCTTCGGTAAAGCCGTTGTTGACCGTGTATTCACCGGAGTTACCACACGTTCCTGATACAATTACCATATCTCCATCACTTGTGGAAAGGGCGCTGGTCGCTACTGTCGCACTGGACTCGGTGCCGTTACCGTCAAAGGCTCCCGTAGGAACACTTTGGTTTACGTTCTGCAGAAATACACTCGAAAAACCCGGCGAGCGTGAAGGACTCTGCGCCCATGTAACTGCGAAATCACTGCTGCTTGCGGCGTTTATACCGACCTCATCAAGAATATATGCCACAGCATAAGCGCGGTAACCGCTTCCGACGTTCTGCTCAACAACCTTCGTCATTGACTGGCCGCCATAAGTTACAGAAGTAAGATTCATATCGGTATCGTCGTCTTCAACGTGAGCAGTGAAAACAAGAGCGCGGTTTGCCCCTGCTTCTGATGTATGGCTGGTCCCGGAAACCCATGTGCCGATGATTTCCACATCGGCTGCCGGCCCTGCAACTGTTGTAAAGCTCCAGACATCGCCGTACCACACAACGACTGGACAACTGTCATAAACCTCGTCGACGCGCCAGTAGTAGGTCGTATTATTGGCCAGAGTACCGGGGTCGAAAGTCGTGCCCGTCTGGTTGCCCTTGAATGATGCACCAGCCTGTCCGTTCCAGCTATCCGCTATAATAGCAAAATCAAAACCGTTCACATTATTATCACCATCTAAATCGGCGCACGGATACAAACCAGTCGGATCCAGCAGCCACTGCTCAGCAAGTACCCACACATCGGCCCAATCGACCTGCCCGTTACCGTCAACATCGCCCCCCGGCCGTATGGCATTGTTAACGTTCTCAAAGCTGGTGCCGAAATACACATCGTGTGATGCCGATCCTGAACCCC
>CAZTKW010000529.1:0-3224 GCA_964614315.1 uncultured Pirellulales bacterium | reverse complement strand
GCATATACAGCTTTAATTTGTTTTATCTGCCTCGGTGCAATTCGTCTGATGAATTACCATCAACCTAAACCGAACGATATTCGCTGCTTCGTTGCCGACGAACCTGAGCTTGCAACAATTCGCGGTTTAATTATCACTGAACCCCGTGTTAACAATTATAAGGACTGGAAGTTTGCAAGGTTTAAGTTCACCGACCCCGGCAGCAGTTTCTATCTTAAGGTCAAAGAAGTGGACACTACCGACGGCTGGGCAGCAGTAACCGGCACCGTGCGGGTGCAGGTCGCTGAACCTGTGCTGGACTTAAAAGCCGGCGATTATATACAGGCATACTGCTGGCTGGACAGATTCAAACAGGTTACTAATCCCGGCCAATTCGATACCGCTGAATACCTCGCAAGAAAAAATGTTTTTATCGCAGTCTCCATAAAATCACGGAACGGCATTGAATTGTTAGAAAGCCCGCCCGACAGCCTTTTTACAAAAATAAAAGCCAAACTGCGACAGGCAGCCACTAATGCCCTAATAGCCGACCTGTCGCTTGAAGCTCAAAGCAGAGGTTTACTCCAGGCACTGCTTCTGGGCTACAGGGGCAATATTGACAGTGCCACGTACAGGGCATTTGGCAAAACAGGCCTTCTGCATTTTATCAGCCTTTCCGGAATGCACCTGGGTATTCTGATAGGGATTGTGTGGTGGTTGTGCAAAACAGCAGGTCTGTTGAATCGTAGCCGGGCGGCAGTCTGTATTTTTGGGATAATCCTGTTCTTATTAGTAGTCCCGCCGAGACCGCCTACGCTAAGGGCCGCTGTTATCGGCTTGGTTTTCTGTACGTCATTTTTCTTTCGTCGAAAACCAAACTCTCTCAACTCACTTTCGTTGGCCGCACTAATCATTTTACTCATAAGGCCTACAGGTCTGTACGAACCCGGCTGGCAGCTGTCATTTGCATCGGTGCTCGGCATTTTGATTTTCACAGAACGAATCCATTTCTTCATGTACGAAAAATTAACAGAGCGCCTTTGGAACAAAGATTCTCAAAAAACAAAACTGCTATTTCGTATAATCTCAATGCCGGGACCGTATTTATTAAATTTATTCGCGGTAGGCCTTGCCGCCTGGCTTGGTGGGGCCGGCATCCTGTTATATCACTTTTATACTATTAACCCGGTTACAAGCATCTGGACAGCGCTTGCTTTTCCGTTAGTAGCTGCAATTCTAACAATCGGTTTTTTGAAAATTATCTTCTCTTTCCTGTTGCCGACCGCAGCAGCAATATTAGCTGTAATGGTAAACTCCCTGTCAGTTTTCCTGATTTGGCTTGTAAAACTTTTCGCACATTTAGATATTTCACAAATACTTATAGGCCGTGTATCACTTGCGCTGATAATCTTTTATTATGGAGTAATTCTCTTTGCCGCTTTTTTTTATTTTCGTCGTCCTCTAATAAAAAAAGCGATATTGATAATGTCGGTTTCAGCAATAGTCATTTTCCTTGGAGCTTTGAAATGGCAGCGGACAAATCGGGGCTATTTAAAGATATCCATTCTCGATGTTGGTCACGGCCAGGCAATATTTGCACAACTCCCGGGAAAAACTAATCTGCTATTCGATGCCGGCTCTCTGCACACTAATGACATAGGAAGGCGAGTCATTGTGCCATTTTTAACTTACAGCGGAATAAGTAAAATTGACTCAATCATAATAAGCCATAACGATATTGACCATATAAACGGCATACCTGAGATTTTCGAAGCATGTCAGGTTACCGGTTTTTTAGCAAACAAAGCCTTTTTCAGCAAAGCCGACCGCTGGAGTACAGCAAAATTCCTCAATGATTATCTTTTCGAAAAAAGCGTTAAAATAAATCCCGTAGAGCAGAACCTTAATTTGACCGGCTCTGTGAAGATAAAAAACCTTTGGCCGACAGAACAAATTGCTGGAGATGAGAATTTAGACGATAATGACAAGTCGCTAGTTTCGCTGATTGAATTTGCCGGCAGAAAAATACTGTTATGTTCGGATATCGGAAAATTTTCTCAAAGCCAAGTTCTGCAAATGTTCCCAACCCTAAAACCCGAAGTTGTAGTTGTTCCACATCACGGCTCAACAAGAACATTGAATGCTGATTTCCTTAAAAAACTTGGCGCCGATATCCTGATATACAGTTGCAGCCGAAGCCAGTATGAAAAACTAAAGACAATTAACAAAACAAATAAGGCGGAATTATTCTACACCCCTAAAGAGGGAACTATAACGCTTCGCATCAGCAAAGATGGCACGATGAAGACCACAACATTTATAAAAAGCCAATAGCTGCTCTAATAACGAGCCGCACAATCTCATCGCATATACACAACAATTTCAACTCTGCGGTTTTTCGCCTTGCCGCTTGCTGTAGAATTGGAAGCGACCGGCTGGCTTTCCCCTCGCCCCACCTCTCGAATTGTTTCTTTGGGTATTCCCTTCGAAATAAGGTATCTAACCACTGTAAGCGAACGTTGGGCGGAAAGTTCCCAGTTGTCTTTCCATTTTGATTTCTTAATCGGGTCTGAATCTGTATGGCCGACAACATCTATTTGCTTGCCGGCGTATTTGCTTTGCAGTACCGACCGAATATGGTCAAGCTCAACACTGGTTGTTTTTTTCAGCGTTGCTTTTCCCGGGCTAAACAGTATTGCGTTTTCAAGTGTCACTGTAATTGTGCCCGCTGCAGGATCAAATGCGACATCATAACCTTCGCCGAAACCGGTGGCCTCAGCAGGAGACTGGTTGCGCTCGGCTATTTGTCTTTGGAGTTCCTCGATTGTTCGCTGGCCCTGCGAAACCTGGCTGGCCAGCTGGCCTTTTTCCTGACTTGCACGTTCGTACAAACCTCGCAGGTTCTGATGTTCTACATTCAATGCTTCATACTTTTTCTTCCAGTTTGTACAGCCGGACAAAAGAGTGGTTAATATAAGACCAATTATCAGCAGAATTGTTTTTTTGTTAGCAGTTCGCATTTAATATCTCCTTTAACCCCGTCATAAATCCTTTTCCCCGTTAGAAATCCCCACGGGGCATGGTGCCTTGATTCCAACGGGGTAACGTTTAATTCCGAGTTTTCGTTTTAACGATAAAATATAATGCTTAGATAACGCAAAATCCAATCGTGAAGAATCATAACAGTAAATATACCTAAAGACAAGAACGGACCATAAGGAATTTGCCGAATTTTTTTAAAAAAC
>CAZTKW010000528.1:0-3238 GCA_964614315.1 uncultured Pirellulales bacterium | reverse complement strand
TCGAACGATACAAAACCATTGACATTCTATCCCCGCTAACTAACGGCTTAATTATCTTTATGTTTTTACCGTCATTTTTCTCCTTGCTAAGCGCCTCATAACCCGCTTGCCATCTCCAATTCCCGAAAAGGCCTTCGCTGATGCCCCCACCTGCGACCCGGTCTTCTACTATTACCACACAGACCACCTCGGCTCATCAATGATTATGACCGACAGGGACGGCAGTATGGTCCGCCATTACGGCTATACCGCCTTCGGCAGCCGGCAGTATAAACACAATGCCAATACCTTCGACGTAACCAACCGCTACACCGGCCGGCAGTTCGATGATGATACGAAAATGCTGGTCAGCACAGTTGAGTATAAATACGATCCTGCCGGCAATCGAGTTGAAAAGCTCGTCGATGGCGTAAGTACAAAGTACCTTATCGATGCCTATAACCATACCGGATACGCACAGGTCTTTTGAGCAAACATCAGCAGCTAATACCACAGCTTATATTATTGGTGATGATGTATTAGCACAAGCCGACGGCTCCCTTGTTGCTGATATAGATTACCTCTTATATGACGGCCACGGCTCCACAAGACAGCTAAGCGATAATACGGGTGCATTGACAGGTGACAGCTTCAGCTACGACGCCTATGGCGTAATGCTGGCTGCCAATCCGGCTGAAGTTCTCTTATGGCTGCGACCCATGCTTAGCAATATGCTTCAAAAAACTTCCCTCTCTTCATATGATATTGTTAGCTTCGCTTCTATGAAATCTTTATGCGACAATTTAAGAGAATTTGAAATCTTACGAATCTCTGCAGTTTCATCATAAGACATACATCAGTAACGTTTTACATCCTGGTGTGAACTAATAGAAATTCAAAACTCTACTTTTGGTACTTCAGTTTTCGCCTTCTCGCTGGCCTCGAAATATTCTACTCTTTCTACATTTGCACGGTTGCAAAAGAATGAACCAAAAAATTCTCTTGAGTAGGAGTTGAGCTGTTTAGCTGCTTCGTTATATCTTGTACGGGCCACATTTATACGGTTCTCAGTACCTTCGAGCTGGTCTTGTAGTGCCAGGAAGTTCTGGTTGGCCTTTAACTCTGGATACGCCTCTTGTAGCAACAAGAGTCTCGACAAAAAACCGCTCAATTCGTTTGAGGCTTTTATCTTGTTGCCTGTCGTATTTGCCTGGAAGTATTTTTCTCTCGATTTGGCAATGTTCTCGAACAGTTCTTTTTCGTGTGTAGCATATCCTTTGACGGTACTAACAAGATTAGGTACAAGATCCAGCCTTCGCTGTAAGGTAGTATCGACATTTGACCAGGTGGTCTTCGTAGCCTCATCCAGACCCACGGCTCTGTTATAACCACTAATATACCAGCCGAATATACCTAAGCCAAGTAGCAGCAAAAGTGCTAAAACGACAACTAAAATAACCCATGCTTTCCCATAGTTTCTCATTTTGTCATACCTCCACATCTACCTTATTATTGTCCAAATATTTACCAACCTCCGCTTGCTCCGCCGCCGCCGAATCCTCCGCCCATACCCCCGCCAAAGCTTCCGAATCCACCGCCGAAGCTGCCGCCACCATACGACCCGCTTCTGCCATAGCCGCTGCTGTAACCACGACCCGAAAACAGAAAAGGTAAAAATAACCACATTCCCATTCCACCTCTTGCACCTCCGCGGCTAATAAGCAAGAGGAATATTATCAAGGGAAATACCCCCATGGCACAGCATGGAGGCCCCCTCTTTTTTTGAATCGGAGCTAATTTAGGCATTCCAGTTAAGGCTGCTCCGGATTCAGCAGCAATTTTCTGGATAATATGAAGATTAGCTCGATAGATTCCCTGGCTGTAATTGCCCTTTTTTAGATACGGCACCAGAACATTTCGACCAGTATGGCCACAGTATTGGTCTGTTAAAAATCCCTCCAAACCATATCCAACCTCAAACCTCCACTTTCTGTCGTTTTTAGCAAGGACAAACAACATCCCATTATCTTTACCCTTTTGGCCAAGTTTCCATTTCTCTGCAAGTTCTATTGCAAACTGTTCGATAGGTACTCCTTTAGTTGTATCGATCGTTAGTATTATGTATTGAGCTCCCGTTTTTTGCTCCAATTCTTGCAGGATACCATTTAGCGATTGCTCGTCAGACTGATTTATGACGTTGGCATAGTCCTCAACATAATGACGCGGCATTGGTAGAGCTGCCTTGCCGTAACAAAGCGAGGGTATAATCCAAATTAATAGAGTTATTGATGTAACTTTTACAGAGAACCTTGGCATGGTCATACCTCAAGTTTATCGACGATGAGCGACAGTTGCTCAATAGTCTCATAGATTGGCTCATAAGCATTTATCGTTTCATCTTTGCCGGGGTGTATGTTTTCATTACGCCATTTTAGAACCCTTATTAAGGAATCTATTTCGATTGAGAATTCACCTGCCGCATTTTCCAACACTGCTTGCGATATCTTCGGCCTTTCCACATCTTTTAGCCATAGCATCGCTCTAAGTAACGGCACAGTACCAATAACAGTTGAAATAAGTATGTCTCGGAGCAGTTTCTTGTCCGCCGCCGAAGCAATATAACCATGCCTCAGTCTTATAAGCATAGCTTTTAATTCTCGTTCGCACTGAAGCCTTACATCAGTTTTAGCAAAAGTCAAAGATGCAAATGGGTCGTCGCCAAGAACAGTTTCGTGAGTCAATTGAATGTCCAATAGCTCGATGCTGAATACATCAAGACTTCGCTCTATATAATCTTTTGTCATAAGAAGTGGGGCCGCAATCTTCTTCTTGGCCATAGTTTTTGCCATGGAAACTAAAACATTTAGTGAATTCAAATCAAGCTTAGCAAGGACCAGGACAGAGTTTATATCGCTTTTACCAGCTCTGAAATCATTAGTCAGACTACTGCCGGTGATAGTTATGCTTTCCAGGTTGTTCACTAAATCGGTGGTAAGCTTAACAGTAAAAGATTTAACATGGCCACGAATTTCTGTATTCAAATTATCTAACTTAAGGTTATGTTCGTTTTCAGCCATTTCATTTTACCCCTTTGTTGTTCAGCCAAAATTAATGATTTGGTTAGATTACAATAATTAGTTAGCATGCACAACTGTAATCTTTTGATGAAGTGCCTCAAAGTTGCTCGACCCATTATATCCGGAATCTAAAATTCTTCAACACATTTTTCCAGATCTTGTCAATCCAAAAATATCCAGTA
>CAZTKW010000527.1:0-3238 GCA_964614315.1 uncultured Pirellulales bacterium | reverse complement strand
TGACCGGGCGGACGCAAGCAATAAATGCCGGTTTCTGGTTTCACAAGGAATTACTTCGGGAGAAACTTATGGTAAAACCACGGACCTTGAGAGAGTGAACGAAAAATGGGTTTGGGCGTAACAAGGGTATTGACTTATATGCCCAAAATATGTTAAAATACCCAAAATGGGACTGTTTATCTTTGGTCTCTCAAAATGACAAAGCCGTGGTTAGCGGCCCTACCCTTAGTGAGGAAGGAGTGTAGAGTATCTATGTATACGAAGATTTCATTGCTTTTGATTGTATCAGGGGTGTTTTTAGCTGGCTCCGTCCGGGCGGAATGCCCGCCGGGAGATTTTGACGGCAACTGCAAGGTCGATTTAGAGGACCTTAGAATTTTCTCCGAGCAGTGGCTGGACGAGGAGAGCATCCAGGCTGACATAGACGGCCTCGCAGGGATAAACTTCGGCGATTATGCCGTGCTGGCCGAGGACTGGCTCCAAAAGGGAACACACCTTTTAATTAATGAGTTTATGGCCTCCAACAACAGTTTTAAGATTGACCTTGACAACTTAAACGAGGCACCGGACTGGATAGAAATATACAACGCCGGTGATGAGACCATCGACATGAGCGGGATGTACCTCACGGACAACCTGGATAATCCGACTCAATGGCGCGTTCCGGACGGTGTTTCAATTGGGTCAGGTGCGTATCTTATTTTTTTAGCCGACCTTCTGGATTACAAAATCAGTATGATTCATACCAACTTCAAGCTTGGCGCCGGTGGAGAGCATATAGGGCTTTTCCATCCCGATGGCGTTACTCTCGTAGATGCAATCGATTTTGAGCAAATAGAGCAATATACGGATGTTTCCTACGGCCTTGATGCTAATGGCGTGCTTCGCTTTTTTGGAGTTCCCACACCGGGCGCCGAAAACGATGATGCCTACCTTGGTCTTGTGGCTGACACTACATTCAGCAGGGACCGCGGTTTTTATGACGCGGCTTTCGATGTGGAGTTAGAGTGCGAGACACCCGGTGCGGATATATACTATTCGATTGATTTCAACAAGCCTGATGAGGTAACCGGCACCGAATATACCGGCCCGATTAGTGTTACCGAGACGACGAGTATTCGTGCGATGGCGTTTAAGCCGGGCTGGAAACCTACGAATGTCGATACGCATACGTATATTTTCCGCGATAACGTAGCTGCCCAGACGACGGCACAGGCAGTGGCCAGGGGATTTCCAGACCCCTGGTACCACATACCATTATATTCCCCTCCATCGGTTATGGACGTTATGCCCAGCGACTATGAGGTCGAGTCAACTTTGAACGGTACAGTGGCGGACTTCAAGGAGCAGCTGCTGGCGATTCCGACGATGTCGATTGTTACCGAGATGGCCGATATGTGGCAGTGGAATTACGGTTTTTATGTCAATAGCTGGCTCAGCGGCGTTTATTGGGAGAAGGAGGCATCGGTGGAGTATTTCGATGCGGCCGGCAACGAGGAATTCCAAATAAATTGCGGTATCCGCCCCCAGGGCAATCAGAACAGAAGGCCCCATAATACACAAAAGCATTCGATGCGGCTTCGGTTCAAGAATGATTACGGGCCGACAAAGCTCAATTATCCGATTTTTAAGGATTCACCGGTTGATACATTCGAGTCGATTACACTTCGCGGAGGCACCAATGACTCCTGGCATGTGTGGGGTGGGCGACAAAGAGCGTCATATACTCGCGACGCATGGGGCCACAAGGCAATGCATGATATAGGCATGCCCGCACCATACGGCAATTTTGTTCATTTGTATCTAAACGGACTTTATTGGGGCCTGTACAATCCGATAGAGCGTCCAGACGCTCCTTTCTACGCTTTTCATGTCGGCGGCGGCACAAAGGACGACTGGGAGGCCAACAACGCCGGACTGCCAATAGCCGAAGACACAGCTTCGGACCTTGTGGTCTGGAACACGATGATGAGCTACTTCAGTGGCAGCGGCACACTTAGTGATACCGAGTACGACCAGGTCAGCGAGTGGCTTGATATGACCGCTTTTGCGGATTATCTTCTTGTATGCTTCTATACCGGCCGGGGAGACTGGGGCTCATATAATTTCTATGCGGCCGCTTTGCCGGGCCCGCCGGGCCAGCCCCCTATTCAACCGGTCCTGTTTTCAACCTGGGACGTTGAAGAATCTCTTTCCCTTTATGGAGGTTCCAGTGCCAATAGTACCGACATCGGAGATACATCGGTGGATGGTAAAAATATTGAGCGTATACTTGGAGGTCTGGAGAACAACGCCAAGTTTCAGAAGTTGATGGGCGACCGTGCACATAAGTGGCTGTTCAATAATGGTGAGTTGACGACCCAGAAATGTATTGACCGCTGGTATGAATTGGCAGCGCCACTTGAAGATGCCATTATAGGTGAATCGGCGCGATGGGGCGATTGCGATCCCGATGGCCTTTTCGGGAGCGTTAACGGCACACAGTCAATGTGGCAGGGCTACATAGACGAGACAGTCTCCGTCTTTTTCAACCCCCGAACAGCTATCGTAATCGACCAGTTGAAAGCTAAGAACTTTTATCCCGATGTTGATGCACCGGTATTTAATATAAACAGCAGCTATCAGCACGGCGGTTATGTTTCTGATGGAGCCAGCCTGACGATGGATAATCCAAACGGCGGCGGTAGCGAGGTTACCCTCGTAGAAGAAAGCGCCGCAAAGAAAGTTCTTGTTCCGACAGGGCCGGTGCCTAATTGGAACGAGTTGGGTTTCAACGATACCGGCTGGAACAGCGGCACCTATTATTCCGGCAGGACAGGAGGCGTTGGATATGACACCGGCAGCACCTATGACCCGTATATCAGCTATGACGTGCAGAGCGAAATGTTTGGTCAAAACGGAAACGGTACCTGCTACGTCCGCATACCGTTCACTGTTAATGACGACCCAGGGGATTTTGACGGACTGACACTGAGGATGCGGTATGATGACGGCTTCATCGCACATCTGAACGGCGTGGAAATTGAAAGCCGGAACCCACCTGTTTCACCAGCGTGGGATTCAAACTCAGTTGGTTGGCGAGAGTCAACCAGCTTTGAGGAATTCGACGTTACCAGTCATCTTGGCCTTTTGGTGCAGGGTAGCAGTAATGTTTTAGCCATCCAGGGTCTGAATGACGGGTTGTACAGTTCCGATTTGCTTTGTTCTGCGGAGTTGATAGCCGACGATCCTACCGCAG
>CAZTKW010000526.1:0-3244 GCA_964614315.1 uncultured Pirellulales bacterium | reverse complement strand
TTACGATGCTGCCTCGTAGGTGCCGTTGTTACCGCAATTGTACAATCATCGTCGGCGACACTGGGTATCACTATGGGTCTTGTGGGTACAGGAATCATCAATTTTGAGACCGGAGCGGCACTTGTTCTCGGTGAGAATATCGGCACGACAATTACGGCCTGCCTGGCTTCTTTAGGAGCTTCCACAAATGCAAAACGTGCAGCTATTGCGCATGTAATAATTAAGGTCATCGGTGTAGGGTGGATAACCGCAATTTTTCCTGCCTATATCGGTTTGGTAAAAGGCATTGTCGGAGCCGAGCTTATATCAAACGCTCAAAGTTTAAACGGGGCACCGACATTTGTTTATGCTATGAGAGCGATAGCACTTTCCCATACGGGCTTTAATGTAGCGAATGTTCTGCTTTTTCTGCCGTTCACCCGGGTTTTAGCTCAAGTTCTGCCACGCATTATGCCTGATAAGGTACTCAAGGAAGAGCCGCACCTTAAATTTATTGACATTCGAATGTTAGACACGCCGGCAATAAGTATCCAACAATCGCGAAATGAGATTTTGCGAATGAGCGAGACAGTTCGAGAAATGCTCGAGCAACTAAAAGTTGTTATTGAAAACGGGGCCGGCAAGAGAGCGGTGGAGGAAAAAATCTTTCGCCAGGAAGAGGAACTGGACGTTACTCAAAAAGAAATAACCGAATTTTTGAGCAGTCTTCTTTCCGGCAACGTTCCTCATGAGGTTATGAATAACGGCCGTATACAACTTCGCATGGCCGACGAATACGAGTCCATAAGCGACTATGTTACCAATATTCTTAAACTGAATTTGAAGATGCGCAAGTCCGGTCTTCATATGACCGATGACGCGAGGGGAGAAATTCTTGACCTTCACAGCCGTGTTTCGACCTACGTCAATTTCATAAACGACAGCGTCAAAGAAGATAATACCAAGATTCTCAGAGAGGCCAATAAACGGAGCAGAGCCATAACTCATTTTGTAAGAGAATACCGGGGAAAACATCTTGAGCGTGTAGGGACAGAGCACACATCACCTTTGAAAAGCCTGATTTTTACTGATATGCTGAATTCCTACAGGCGCATAAAGGACCATGCTCTTAACATAGCCGAGGCCCTGGCGGGTGAAAAGTAATGTCGCAGACCAGTTGTTGCAGAGAGTGGGGCAGTGGGAAAATATAAAACCAGCTTTTTAGGCAATTACATGAAAAGCTTCTTGACCGGCCAGTTTAAAAAAGCTAAAACTACCGCGCTGTAATAATGTTTTAATCCAGCAATCTTTTAGGGGAGGAAACAGTGTGCTAAAAGAGATGATATTCAGTACGGTAGGGGGGTTGGGTCTGTTTTTGTTCGGTATGGGCCTAATGTCTGACGGCCTTAAGAAGGTAGCGGGAGCGAAGCTGAAAAGTCTGCTTGAGGCACTGACAAGGCGTCGAGTTATCGCGGTTTTAATCGGGGCATTAACGACGTGTCTGATTCAGTCGAGTTCAGCGACCACCGTGATGACGGTCGGTTTCGTGAACGCCGGCCTTCTGACTTTGCGGCAGGCATTATGTGTTGTTTTAGGGGCAAACGTCGGTACGACATTTACGGCGTGGCTGGTGTCAGCATTCGCACTATTTAAGATAAGCAGTTATGCGCTTCCGGTTGTTGGGATCGGATTTCTACTTAATATTCTTGGGAAAACACAAAAGAGAAAAAGTCTCGGTGAGGTTATGCTCGGGTTCGGAATATTGTTCCTTGGGATACACTTTATGAAAGAGGGCTTTGCGCCGCTTCAGGAGAATCAGGAAGTTCACAAAGCTTTAATATGGCTTGGTGGTAATCCGCTTCTGGCGGTATTGGCGGGTACGGTTATAACGATGCTGCTGCAAAGCAGTTCCGCTTCAATAGCAATTGTGCAAATGCTGGCTTTGCAGGGTGCATTCGGTACGGACTGGGATTTGGCTCTTCGGGTTGCTATACCGTTTATACTCGGGGATAACATCGGTACGACTATTACGGCCCAGATTGCTGCGCTTCGTACATCTCGGAATGCGAAGCGGACGGCAATGGGGCATACGTTATTCAATGCTATAGGAGTAGCTTATATGCTGCCTTTGGTCTGGACGGGATGGTTCGGCGATGCCGTTGAATGGATAACACCTTTCAAGCTCTCTCATGGTACGATAATGGTGTACATAGCTGTTTCTCACAGTATGTTTAATATATTTAACACGATTGTTTTTCTTCCGATTATCGGTGTTCTTGAAAAAATGGTAATGAAGATTCTTCCAGTGACGCCAGAAGAACTGGCGTACAAGCCGGCGACACTGGAAAAACACCTGCTTAATACACCTGTGATAGCACTTGACCAGACAAAGCGTGAGATTCTTCGTATGGCTAAAACGGCAAAGCAGGCAGTCGAACAGTCTGTCAGCGGTCTTGTTAACGATGACAGAAAAGAACTTGCGAGCGTAAGGCAAACAGAAGATTTTATCGATGAAATGCAGTATGAAATCACATCTTACCTTTCAGCATTATCGCGCAGGCAATTATCCGATGAAGTCTCTACTGAACTGCCGGTGCTTTTGCATACGGTGAATGACCTCGAGCGTGTAGGGGACCATGCGGTCAATATCGTGGAAATCGCGGAGCGAAAAATCGAACGAAAAGTTTCTTTCAGCGACTGGGCCCTTTCAGAGACGGAGAAATTAAAAAAAGAAGCGTTGGAGATGTTCGATTATATAATAGCAGCTTTGAAAGATAACGATATCGCGGCAGCGCAGTCGGCTTTAGTCAATGAAGGCAACCTCAACAGGATGCAGATGGAGTTCCGGCGAAGCCACGTTCAGCGTATGACCGAGGGAGTTTGCTCAGCGGAGTCGGGACTGATATTCATAGATCTGGTTGACAACATAGAGAAAATCGGGGACCATCTGACCAATATTGCGCAGGCGGTAATAGGGGGGCTGCAATGGAACGGAATCGAGGTAAAAAAAGCCTCGAATTTATGAGAAATACACAGTTTTGCCCCCCTTTGTAAAAATCTGCTAAGTTGTTGCTGTCAGAAGAGTGGGGGAATCCGGTACCGAATAAAAGTTTCATAAAAAGGCACAAAATATTTTATGGTTTGTATTGTCAATTTAATAATATAGATGTAGAATTGTAAATATGAAAAGCGTGCATTTCACAATTCTGATTGTATCGGTGTTTGTGCTGTTCTTCGGGACAAAGGCAACGGCAGTTGAGCCCGA
>CAZTKW010000525.1:0-3253 GCA_964614315.1 uncultured Pirellulales bacterium | reverse complement strand
ATCTTATATCATCCCCCGTAATTTCGCATCATGACTGTTGAAACGAAACATGTCTGTGAATTATCTTTTTTTAACCAGAGGCAGAGGTCTATTCCGATGAGGTCGTTAGTTCCCTGCGGGGAATAAAATGTTATCCAGCCTGCTTCTCTGTACATCCTTAAAACCTTTCCCTCATTGTCCAGTTGTGTAGATATACCACATTGCCCGATTTATCGCAGGTTACTTCAGCAATAATGTGGAAATCACCTGCTGTTACAATCTCGTTTCTTTTGACACTTTTACTATTGGCCCTACGGCACTTCTCCCCAGTGTGTTAGTCCGGCGTAAATAGCTCCTGCTTTTTGTCTTGGCAGACCCGGAGGTTGTGTATCCTGACTGCGGACCCGTTCGTCGTAACTAACTTTCATCTGATAGTGTCTGAGACTGTCAAGTTCGGCTGCTGTTAGTTCACCTCCAGTCTCCATATCTACCCACTTGCCATTGGCATCTACACTATGGTCTAAGTATGCCGCCCTGGGGTCCCCGGTTCCATCCGGATCATACCATTCCCTATCGATGGAGACGTGATTCATAGCGCCAAGATTACCAAAAAGGGAAAAACCTGTTTCAGGCTCTGCTGATTCCCCGGTAATGGAGTCTGTGTTGTATAAGAAGTCATTTGCGGCGAACATCAGCCCGGAAACGTTATATGTTGTTCCGTAACGAGGGTCTCCAAAATAGATGTTTCCGCCGCTGACAAGCTGGTCTCCGTTATCGTATTGGCCGAGAGCCACCAGGCCCAGAAGGCTTTCGCTATCGTTATATTCGGTGTTGTCACAAATATAGATGTTTCCGGTTGCCACAATGGTCGCTTTACCATCGAGCACAAATCCGTAAGTCTGTTTGCTGTGAATCCACACATTGCCGTCAACGTAGTAAACCCTGTCTTCCCCCAAATTCAAAGAACTTCCACCACTCTTTGTGGTTCCCGCTGATGTAATTGTTACTGGCTCAAGGAAGTAATCGTCGCCGGCGGTACCAGCACACTCATTTGCCCTGTCGCCTGGATTTTTCACTACCACATCGTGTAACTCATGGCCGGATGGCAGGTATCCCCCACTAATGCCCTGCTCTGCAAAAATCTGGCTCACATTATGTGTATTGTTTATATGGTAGTTCATCCCCAACAGGTCGGGATTACCCGGCGATTCGACACCCTGCTGGATTTCTCCGGAAATCGAGGCGCTGTCGTTGAGGCTAACAGTCTCAGTGGCATCAACATCTCCTTTGAGCCCGGTGGTATTGGGCAGGGGCGGGGGGTTAACAGAGCTTTCTTCATACATGGCGACAGATCTATCTGCAAATATATCTCCGTTGATTATGTCTTTGCCGCCAACCTCTCTTCCCCCCCATAATTCCTGAGGATTACCTGTACCTCTTAACACAAATGTGTACTTTTGTCCGCTCGAGTTGCCGGCATATATAGCTTCTTCGTAAGGACGAGCCAGAAAGGACAGTTCTACTTTTATTTTGCTCTCTTCGCCTCCTGCCATACCGGTTGATATGGCATAAGGAGGGTTTTCATCGTAATAAATATCAACCCGGTAACTTCCTCCTCCTAATTCCGTATCATCTATGCTTTCAAGATCATTACTGCGCAATTTTGCAGGCAGCCTCCCCAGTCCTGCTTCAGCTAAATAGAAAGCCTGGGTTTTGTTGACAGCCGTCTCAGTCAGCGCTACTTCACTCCTTGCCAGGTTGAGTACAGAGAAACCGAGAATTGAAAAGATAAGGGTGAAGATTAACACACCAACGATAGCGAACCCTTTTTCTGATTTTTGTATTCTGGTTTTCATCTTATATCATCCCCCATAATTTCGCATCATGACTGTTGAAACGTAATGTATCTGTGAATTATCTTTTTTTAACCAGACGTCTATTCTGAGTAGTTTGTCCTGCAGAGTGTATGTCACATTTTCGACGTTACCACTGATAATAGTTTGAGGGTCCTGCCCTTCAATCTGGCAGTTGAGGTCATTAGTTCCCTGCGGGGAATAAAATGTTATCCAGCCTGCTTCTCTGTATATCCTTAGAACCCTACCATAATCGTCCAGTTGTGCAGATATGCCCTCTTTGAACGAACGGCTTATTCTGAGCATGGCATAAGAGGCGTCTCTTTGAAGGTTTGCCTTTATCCAGGCGTTGCTCCAGAATCTTTGACCGCCGACTAAAGCGGTACCTGCTGCTAAAAGCAAAATAGCGCCTGCAACAATTCCAATCATAACTTCAACTAAAGTGAAGCCTTTTTGCGTTTTTGTTTTCATTTAATTCACCTATTCAGGGCCAATGAAAGTAGTTAAACCAACATTCTGCTGCTTGTTCATCTGCTCCCAACTAACGGAAACTGTAATCTTTTTATATAGGCCGAGGTCTTCAGCTCCTACACTTCGAACATAGGATAAGCCTCCTAAAGAAATGCTCTCCGTTGTTTCACCTGCCTGTATGCTGTCGTAATTGCCTGCTTTTAATCCTTCCAGCTTCTGCGCAGCCAATTGGACCGCTGCGCGGCGATTTTTCTGGACATCAATCTGGCCTCTCCCATAGGAAAAGAGAACAAAACCTCCAAGTATTGCCAGTGCGAGAATTACAATCGCCACCATCACTTCAACGAGACTTGTACCTTTTTCAGAGTTTATATTAGGCATAAGTCAATCCTTTCTCCAAAACGGCCGCTTAGTTGTAGTTTCCGGATATTCATCTGTGCTGTTGGTATATTTATCAGAACCACCGGTATTCTTCCAAACTACTCAGACCATCGATTTATTACAAAATGGACAATTTCATCATCCATACCTACATCCCTCAGTGCCGCATCATAGTTGAATGTAGCGGAATTTTTTTGCTCGAAACTCTTAGCTACGACGGCACCGAAAGCATCGGCGGAATTCATCATCACCACATCCGCATTCGGGGCATAAATAGCCCCATAAAAATCACAGCTATTCTTGAGAATGATACTCTGACAGTCATTAAGTCCGTACATTTTAAGTTTTCTTGAGTCCTCAGTTATATTGTTGATATTGCCGCTGTTTTTAAATTCAACATTTCCGCCTAAATACAAAGTTAAAGATGCGTCGGGATTTGTGTCCTCGTCGACTATGCGCAGCTCTGCGGAATTCTTAAGTGTCATATCGCCGGTAATATAAAGGGTAACATCCCCATCAATTGTAATTACTTTACTATTTCCAAGGTCAATTTCATCATATTTTGCAGA
>CAZTKW010000524.1:0-3256 GCA_964614315.1 uncultured Pirellulales bacterium | reverse complement strand
GGGACTGGAAGTGCCGAAATAGACATCGTGAGACGTGGTATCGGAACCTGCTGTCCAGCTTAAATCAGCATCAATGCTGACATCGGTAGCGCTATCAGCGGGGCTCGGATTGGAAGCCTGGCCGGGAGGCGCTGAGCCGCCTGTATATGTTACGATTAACTTCGGTCGTGTAGATGCATCAACGACCTCAGTTGAAGCGAAAAATCTACGGCTGTCAACACTTGCCACGTCGTCAGAGTTCAACAGCATACCATAGTTGTTCGCAGGTGTTGCTACCCAGTCGGCAACCATATTGGTCACTGTCCATGTCTTGTATTCATTGCTGGTGGCATTGACCACCTGTAAATCTTCGGCGGCGGCAATATCACTTTGGCCGCCGTCAGAACCGCCTGTCCAGCTGTTAGTTCCGTCATAGGTATTCCATGTACAAGCGTTTATGACCGGATTGACATTGATTATTTTATGTATAGGCAAATCATAAGCAGCATCACCATAGGCTTCAACCTGATACAAATATAATGTTGCATCAATGACCGTCGCGTCAGTTGGGATAGAAGAAAGGTCCCATTTGATAATAGTAGTGTTTGCAACGGTGTCCACAGGCCATGTATAGGTATTCAATGTAACATCAGTTGACCAGTTATCGTCTCCATCGCCGCCTACATTCGCATATGTATCTTCTATGGTGCCGGGATGGTCTGTGTTGGCAGCATCTCCGAATTCCTCGATTGTTTGCCCGCCGGCTGTAACTGTCGTGAAGCTCCAGACGTTACCTGTTGTTGTACCGGCGGGATTGACCTCATCGATGCGCCAGTAGTAGGTCGTATCATTGGACATTGCGCCCGGGTCGAATGTAGTTGCGGTCTGATTGCCCTGGAAAGTGCCGGGGCTGGTGGTGCCAAAGTAAACGTCGCTTGAGGTCGAGCCTGCCCCTGCCGTCCAACTCAAGTCGGCGTCAGTGCTAACATCTGTGGCAGTATCGGCGGGGTCTGGATTACTTGCCTGTCCGGGCTGGGCAACAATTGTTGTAAAGCTCCAGACGCTGCCGGTTGTAGAACCGGCGGCATTAACCTCATCTATACGCCAGTAGTACGTGGTGTCATTATCCATTGTGCCCGGGTCAAATGTGGTAGCGGTCTGGTTGCCCTGGAAAGTACCGGGACTGGTTGTGCCAAAGTACACATCGCGGCTTGTTGCACCAGAGCCAGCGGTCCAGCTTAAATCAGCATCAACACTCACATCTGCGGCACTGTCGGCAGGACTCGGACTGCTTGCCTGGCCCGGAAGCGGCATCGCTTCGGTGGTAAAGCTCCAGACGGTACCCGCCCAGGTGATAGTATCATTGACTTCATCAATTGCCCAGTAGTACGTGGTACTATAATCAAGTCCGCAGGGGTCATAAGTGTTAACATCGACGTTGCCCATAAACTCAGCAGAACTGTGATTGGCGTCGGATACAGCGTTAACATCAGCGCCGAGATATACATCGTGAGTGTCGGCATAATCGCCGGGTGTCCAGTTCAAATCAGCATCAATGCTTACATCCGCAGCGTCGTCAGCAGGGTCGGGGTTGGTTGCAACTACGATGGCCCTTGCGCCTATCGGCTGGGTTGAAACTACGAAATTATCAAAGTAACGCTCCTGAAGCTGTGTGGAACCGGTGTCCCAGTAATTTTCAACGAAAACGGCGTTTATGGCGTAATCTGTGTAGGAGGTTACAAAATCAAGGTTATCCCGTCTGGCATCAAGTGTGCCGTTTATCCAGGACTCTTCGATTCCATTTGCCTGTCCGGGGTCGTTTAGCTTGACGTGAACCTCTATGCAATGCCAGATGTCGTCGTTGTCGGAGTCAAATACCGGTGTAATTCCGCTTTGGTTACCGAGCCATTGCATATTGGCAAAGTCATTATAGCCAACACAGACGACCTGGCTGCTTGCGTCTACACAGCTTATCGGGTCAACAGCAATGTAGTATTGGCCGCCGCCGCTGCCCCAGTGATGGGCTATCATAGCCTGTGACCAGTCAGAAGCAGCGATAACAGTGGCTCTTGAGAGCTTCATAGGCTGCCCCTGCCAGCCGTCCTGTGTCTTCAGATAGAGCCTGTAATAAATATCCCTGAAGTCCTCGGTGTTGCGGATGCCCTTATCCATATAGGCGCTTGGGTTTCTGCCGAATGCAAGTTTGAAATTACCCGCACTTACCTCGCTGGTCTGCCATATTGTTCTTACGCCCCTGGAACTGTTATAGCCAACGCCGTCAACGACGACGAAATCGCCGCTGTTATCATTGTATTCGAAGTACCTGCCTGTTCCTATCATGGGGTCTGTAGTCTCAAAATCATCGCAGAAAATCCATTCCGGATGCAGCGTCTGCCAGTTATCGCATTCATATTCCGATGGCGGGGTTTCCTGGTCTGTGGTTGTAAAGCTCCAGACGGTACCTGTTGTTGTGCCGCCGACATTGAGCTCATCAATACGCCAGTAGTAAGTGGTATCATTGGCCATTGTGCCGGGGTCAAATGTAGTAGCGGCCTGGTTGCCCTGGAAGGTACCGGGGCTGGTTGTGCCGAAGTAAACATCGTGGCTTGTTGCACCGGAACCGGCTGACCAACTAAGGTCGGCATCAGCGGACACATCTGCAGCACTGTCGGACGGGCTCGGACTGCCGGCTTGGCCGGGGGCTGCAACGATGGTTGTGAAGTTCCAGACTGTGCCTGTAGTTGTTCCGCCGGCATTGACCTCGTCGATACGCCAGTAATAAGCCGTATCATTGGCCATTGTGCCGGTGTCAAAAGTTGTTGCTGCCTGATTGCCCTGGTAACTACCTGGGCTGGAAGTGCCGAAGTAAACATCATGACTTGCCGCACCTGAGCCGGCTGTCCAGCTAAGGTCGGTGTTAACGGCTACGTCTGTCGCACCATTACCCGGACTCGGATTAGCAGCCGGGCCTGGGGCTGCAACGATGGTCGTAAAGCTCCAGACCACACCGGTTGTAGTACCGGCGGCATTGACCTCATCAATACGCCAGTAATAGGTAGTATCGTTAGACATTGAGCCGGTATCGAATGTAGTGGCAGCCT
Source organism: uncultured Pirellulales bacterium (assembly GCA_964614315.1). GTDB lineage: Bacteria > Planctomycetota > Phycisphaerae > Sedimentisphaerales > Anaerobacaceae > CAZTKW01. Next base: position 176 of record CAZTKW010000524.1, on the reverse strand, counting down.
GATTGCCCTGGAAGGCACCCGGACTTGAAGTGCCGAAGTAAACATCGTGTGAGGCTGTGCCTGAACCGCCTGTCCAACTAAGGTCGGTATCTACGGCTATATCAGAAGCGCCGGTGCCCGGACTCGGACTGGAGGCCTGGGCAGGCAGTCCAACGATGGTCGTAAAGCTCCAGACG
>CAZTKW010000523.1:0-3263 GCA_964614315.1 uncultured Pirellulales bacterium | reverse complement strand
AGTGGGGCTTTGGAAAGAAAATTGCGGCATGGATTGTTCAACAGGCCTTACATGAAAATTGGGAATTGATTGAAAAGAAGCGTGTCAAAATATGTTTGGGAGCAATTAAACAAAGGTTTTGGAAAAATTCGTTTAGTTTCTTATGTAACTTCAGTTACTTTTTGTGGGGACATTTCATATCACGAGTTGCAAAAGACAATGGATTCTTTTTGGTACTGATTGGCCCTGATGGTTCAGGAAAGTCCACCGTAGCGGAGGACCTTGTGGAACGCCTCAAGCCACTTTTTCGAAAACGCGTTTGCTATCATGGACGTTTTGGGTTGTTACCGGAGTTGAAAGTCTATCGCAACTTTTTGCTCAAGATGATTAAAGAAAAACCACCTGATCAGCCAAAAGCTGGAACATATGAGGCTAACAATGCCACCCCACACGGTCTGTTGCGAACACTTATTTACGTTTTCTACTACAGTTTGGATTATTTTCTTGGTCATCGCATTATTCGCAGATTTCAGGCCATCGGCGACCTGGTTGTTTTCGACCGCTATTTTTATGACTGGTTTATCCAGGAATACTATGGCAGTGCTCCACGATGGCTTTTGTCAATTCTAAAATGCGTTCTTCCTCGGCCGGATCTTGTCGTGTATCTCGAGAACTCGCCAGAGACCGTTCATCGGCGTAAGCCGGAATTGACTGTGGGGCAGATTGAACTGCAGAGTCGAGAATGTAGGAAGATTATCAAGAACATGGCATATGGTATGACTGTCTCTACCGAACAACCTCCTGACAAAGTGGCGCATATAATATCTAAACGAGTTGTTAAAATCATGACCGAGCGTTATCAAAGGGAAACACAGTGAAGATTCTCGGAATTTTTCCGGCTTATGAGCCGGCATGGACTTTTGGTGGAGTTGTCCGTTGCGCCAGCAATCTATGCCGAGCTATGGCGGAACTTGGTAAAGATGTTTCGGTCTATACAACTAATGTGAATGGTATAGGCGGATTGACAAATATTTCTGTTGGACGACCTCACGATGTGGGAGGTGTTACGGTTTATTATTTTCCTTCTACCTTTGGAAAGAAATCGGTGTGGGATTCCAGAGCATTGCTGCGAACACTGGACAATACGATTGACAATTTTGACATTATATATGTCTCGGCTATTTACCAGTGGATGGGTATCTCTGTAGGACATATTGCTCGCCGGCGTAAGATTCCTTATGTTGTCGGTATACACGGTTCATTTCATCCAGCAACGTTAGAGCACGGTAAGCTGAAAAAGCGTCTCTACTGGTATTTGTTCTTGAAACAATATATAAAGAGTGCAAGTGCCCTGCACTTTACCACTGAATATGAAAGACAAGTATCAAAGAGGTTTTTGCGCAATACGAGTAGTTTTGTGGTTCCGAATGCCGTAGCAGTAGAGCAATTTGCTCATCTTCCGTCGTCTGGCCTGAATCTTCGTAAAAAATATGCTATAGATGACAAAGCTGTATTATTATTGACAGTTACCCGGCCTGACCCAGCTAAACGTCTCGATATTTTACTTAGATCCTTTGAGAAAATCATCAAAAGTATTCCAAATGCCAGATTGCTCATAGTCGGTCCCTGCGAGAATACTTATATGGAGAAAATAAGGGAATTAGCTACTGAATTGGGAGTAAACAAAAATACCATATGGTTGGGATATCAAACAGACGAGAACCTCAATGTTTGTTATCAGCAGAGCGATATTTTCCTGCTCGCCAGCGAACACGAGAATTTCTCGATGGTCACTGTCGAGGCGATGGCGGCGGGCCTTCCGGTTATTGTCTCTGGGTATGTTGGGGTAGCCGGCGACATAGAATCGCGCGGCGCGGGAGTTGTTGCGCGACTTGACGCGACGCAATTTGCCCGAGCAGCCCTCGAACTTATTGCCCATCCCGATCACATGCGCGAGATGGGAAAAAAGGCTCGGAAAACAGCCCTTGAACTCTACAGAGGCGAGCCGGTGGCGAAGCTGATGCTTCGCGCCTTTGAAGACGTGGTTTCTGGAGAACGAAGCGAGGAATGCGTTTGGGAATGAAGCAAACAAAACAAAACGAACACGATGTGCCAGTATCCCAAAGCGGCGATGAAAAATCGCCTTACTTGCCGTCACCGCGAGGGGCGGTTAAAGAAACAATAGTGAGATTGAAATATTCAGCCGCATACTGGATTTGGAAACGCATGATCCATAAATATTGTTGTTGCCGCATGCCTGAGGGAAAGAGCATCAGGTTTCTTGACGTAGGCTGTGGCTCTGGAAATTTCCTCTGTTGTCTGGAAAACTGGTTTCCAGATTCCAGGATTGTCGGCCTGGACAATTGCCCGGAACTTTTGCAATATGTATCAGAGCGAACCTCCAATGTGAACCTGCTGCAGGGTAATGGCGAAGAATTGCCTTTTGAGGATGAAGCTTTTCATGTACTTTCCGCATTACAGGTCATTGAACATCTTCCTAATCCGGAAGTTTTTGTCGGCAATGCCTATCGGGTATTGAAAGATGACGGCCTTTTGCTTCTGGCTACCCCCAATCCAATTTCTCTTGCAGCCAGGTTACTTGGTAATCAGTGGGGCGGGATTCGGCCCGATCATATTTCGATTAAATCACCAGAACAATGGAACAGATTACTGGAAAAAAGTGGATTTGAGGTTCTTGATAAAGGAACTACTGTTTTTAATGGCATCCCATTGATAGGACAATTTCCCCTTGAACTGCCATTTCAATTACTGCAGGTAATGTTTGGCTGGTTCCCTTGGAAGTCTGGTTCCAGCTATATGCTCGTTGCAAAGAAGAATAAAAGGCAATAAAAAGATGATAGAAATTTCGACGATAAAAACAGATTGTAGATTTTTCGATGGTTCCAAGCCATGTGTGTGGAACAAAACTAATGGTTACGAGTGCACCTTGTGCAAGCAGTATCACCCGCGAGGTAAAAATATCCTCATAATAAAATTAGATGCTATAGGTGATGTTCTTAGAACTACCTGCATTGTCCCTAAGGTCAAAGAGAAATATCCGGATTCATATTTAACATGGATAACCAAAAGGGAATCGCTGGAATTGCTTGTGTCAAATCCTCAAATCGACGAAGTGTGGAATTGTGACAGTACAGAAACGCTGAGCCGACTTTCCATCCAGCGGTGGAATGTGGTTTATAATCTGGGCAACAGCTATGAAGCGGCTTCGTTGGCTGCTATGGCAAAATCAGAAGAAAAAATCGGGTATGTTTTGACTGATAAAG
>CAZTKW010000522.1:0-3268 GCA_964614315.1 uncultured Pirellulales bacterium | reverse complement strand
TTCCGAAGTACACATCGTGGCTTGTGGCACCAGAGCCAGCTGTCCAGCTTAAATCGGCCGTGATACTTACACCCGTTGCGCTATTAGCCGGACTCGGATTGATGGCCTGGCCGGGCGCTGCAACAATCGTTGTAAAACTCCAGACCGTGCCGTTTGTTGTGCCACCGGCATTGACTTCATCAATACGCCAGTAGTATGTTGTACTGTTGGCCATTGTGCCGGTATCGAATGTAGTTGCGGTCTGGTTGCCCTGGAACGAGCCGGGACTGGAAGTTCCGAAGTACACATCGTGGCTTGTGGCACCAGAGCCAGCTGTCCAGCTTAAATCTGCGTTTATGCTTACATTTACAGCGCTGTCAGCCGGGCTGGGGTTACTCGCCTGACCCGGTAGTGTAGCTCCGGCCGGTGTAATCTCAATGAAGCAAATCTTCGCGTTGCTTGAACCTGGAGCCGGCGAGACTGTCAAGCGGCCATCCATCACACCAACCTGAATGTTGTACTCATCAAAGTTGTCCTGACCGTCGGGGTCAGTACACACTGTGCCTTCAACGTCTATTGTGTTTATCATATCGGGGAACACGGGGTCACCAAAAACAAGCCACAGATCATACGTATTGTTGGCCAGACCTATCTCCCATGTATATTCTCCGCCCAATTGCATGTGGTTTAAAGTGTCATATCTTTGGTCCGGGTCAACGCCGCGGTCACGAGTTTGACTGACTGTGGCATCCCAACCGTAAGTCAGGCCGTTACCCCGGTCACCGTAAACCGCGCCGGAATCCGGCTCATAACCTGCTGGAACTTGTGAAGCCGCCGGCTGAAAATTGATTTTTATTGTTTCACCAGCAGTAACAGTTGTAAAGTTCCAAACATTACCTGTAGTAGTCCCAGCAGCATTGATTTCGTCGGTACGCCAATAGTAGGTGGTATCGTTTGACATTGTGCCCGGTTCGAAAGTAGTGGCGGTCTGGTTGCCCTGATATGTGCCGGGACTGGCAGTGCCGAAGTAAACATCGTGACTTGTGGCACCTGAGCCAGCTGTCCAGCTAAGGTCGGCGCCTATACTAACATCAGTAGCACTGTTAGCCGGACTGGGATTTGTTGCTTGATCCGGTGGCTGAGGGGCCGCTTCGGTTGTGAAGTTCCAGACATTTCCGGTGGTTGTGCCTTCGGAGTTGATTTCATCGATACGCCAGTAGTAGGTAGTATCATTAAGCATTGTTCCGGGTTCGAAGGTCGTAGTTGTCTGGTTGCCCTGAAACTCACCGGAATCGGGTGTTGAATCGGTTCCGAAATAAACATCGCTTGAAGTGGAGTCGGAGCCTGCCGTCCAGCTTAAATTGTCATTAATATTTACATTTGTTGCGCCATTTGAGGGGCTGGGGTTGCTTGCCTGACCGGGTGCACCACCGGTGTCAATCTCCCTGCCGTATATGCCGAAGTAAGGACTGCCTGGAGGAAGATTATAGTTTGCATCTAACTGGGGGTTGTCAAGAATTCCGTTCAAATCCTTGCCATAACTCTGCCACTGTGCAAAAGTCAGCAGTGTAGTTGAGTAATCGTACCCAAAAACATAGCTGCCGGTTGTCCACAGCAAGTTGTTATCCACATGCACTATGTTATCAGCCAGTACAAGGTCTTCAACAGTGTAGTAACATGCATATAGCCAACTGTCACCATTGATGACAATATTATTATAAATGTTAATGTTATCAGTGGCTGGATCATTTAAGGCGTCTCTGAACTTTATAGAATTATCCACGATCGTATTATGGTGTACATAAACATCACGCGTATAGCCGGGCTGCCAACCTATTACAAGCCCCTCGCTGCCTGTATTATAAGTAAGGTTGTAGCATACTTCGAGCTGATCCTGACCAGCCTGGCTCTCTAATCTGACACCACCTGCCGTTGTATCGTGAAGTACATTGTTACGAAAGGTATTGTGATATCCGCCCTCTTTATCTCCAACGCCACGGCCCTCAATATTATAGGCCTCATTATCCTCATATAATGAATACATGACATCATAGAAAATTACAGAAGCACCATGGTCATTTTCACTAAAGAGGTCATGAAAAATATTATCCTGAATTACATTATGTTCCTCGTAGCCAATAGGCCAGAAAATAAAAGCAGGATTTAAATTAGGTGCACCGGTATATAAGTGATGCATGTGGTTACGCCTGGCTATTAAATGACCCGCCTGACAAAAAAAGCCCTTTATATGGGGATTCATAACCTCAAAGCCATCTATGTATGCGTACTCATTGACGACGCCGTCCGTGTATGGGTTTTCCTGATTCAGGTTGAAGATTGGGTGTTCACCCGGATAAGCAATCCACTTATTGATGTTACCATTTGAAACTATTATCCTTCCAACATATGTACCACCTCTGACGTATAAAATGTCATTGGTAGTTCCCTGAGTGACAGCGTAACTCATAGTTTTCCATGGATTTCCTATACTCCCATCTCCCGTAGAATCACTTCCGTCAGTTGCAATAAAATAAAAACCATTTTTTGTCACATTTAGGGTAAAGTTTTGAAAGACCTCCTGGCTAAGCTGGTCGACAACTTTAACGCTCACATCGAATGATTGTCCTTCGAGTCCCGAATCGGGCGTCCAGGAGATTTCCCCCCTATCGTTGGTAATGGTCATACCCGCAGGAGCATCAACCAGAGAGAAACTATACGGATATTTTCCCCCGATAACTCCCAGGCGAATATTGTACTCTATTCCAGGATAGGCTTTTAACAGGGGCCAACTTATAATTTCCAGGGTCCAATTTGGCTGACTCGGAGGAGTAAATGCGTTGCCTGTATTTGTCAGTCCCAACACCGGTAGCACAACAAAAGCCATTAAAAAAAATGTTTTTCTCCAAGACATGATTTGCCTCCTTAAAAAGTGTTAATGTTCTGAAATTCTCCATTCGCTCATCGTTTAGCTCCGCTGCCCAACGATTATTTCGCTAATGCACAAATTCATTGCTGCAAAATAGTTACAGCACACACTCTCAAATATTGAAAGTTTCGAGGATACGCCTCCGAAATTTCGCACATTTGTATTGTACGACCTATATACTCCGCTTCGACTTTTGTCAAGTTTTTTTATTTTTTTAGTGGGCAAGTACATATCAAAAAAGCGTGGCGGTTTTTTAGGCCGCCACGCCTGTAAAAAGTTATGCTTAATTGAAACTTCAACGCTTATTTGGCTGAGACTTTGATTTCATCGATATAGACATCATCGTTGTTGGCGCTGGCGTCA
>CAZTKW010000521.1:0-3278 GCA_964614315.1 uncultured Pirellulales bacterium | reverse complement strand
AAACAAATAGCTCTACGTATTAGCTGCAGTGAATCTTTTATGCGTTATGCAACGCCTGAATGGGTGGAAAAAGCCGGCGCTAAAGGCTATAACTTCGAGCGTGGCAAAGGTGTTACACCGGACGGGCCTTTCTGGGAGCCCGACTTTGACGACCCGATTTTCCTGGAGAAACTGGATAACTTTTTAGCGGCCCTGGCTGAGCGTTACGATGGCAGTTCTGAAGTTGCTTTTATTGATGTGGGCTCATTAGGTGTGTGGGGAGAGGGACATATGGACGCCAGTAGTAAGCGTGTTTATTCGGCGGCTACTCGAAAAAAGCACATCGATCTTCACTCTAAGAATTTTAAGCATACTCTGCTTGTGGTCAACGATGATTACGCCGAGGCGGGTTTTCCGGGCAGACGTCCCGGCTATTATGAGGTTATCGATTACGCGCGAGCCAAAGGACTGACTCTGCGAGATGACAGCATTCTTGTTGAACCCGGCGTCGAGGCCTATTACCACTCGGAGATGGCGCAAGCATTTTGGCCGAATCTGCCTGTTATTCTCGAAAGCCAGCATTACGGCAGTTCGAAGAAGAGAGGATACTGGGAGGATGGGAGTCTTTATCTGAAGGCTATCGAAGAGTATCATGCCAGCTATGCGTCGATACACTGGTGGCCGAAGGAGTTTCTCAATGAGAACCGTGATTTGGTCAGGCGGATAAATCTTCGTCTTGGATATCGGCTTCAGATGCTTGAAGCATCATGGCCGAATGAACTAAGTTTGAATTCATCCTTTCGGTTTGTGGCCAGGTGGCGCAATGCCGGCGTTGCACCCTGTCTGCCGGGTGGTTATCCGGCGGTTACGCTGAAGGACAAAGCCGGCGGTATCGTGGGTGTTTTTGTTGATAATGGTTTTAATGTAAATACTTTATATGTCGGGCCGCCGGGAGAAGCCCAAATCAGAACTGAAATTGTAACTTTCGATTTAGCCGAGCCTCTGACTTGCCCTGCTTTTAAATCAGGTATCAAGCCGGGCAGCTACAATTTATATATATCAGTCGGAACTCGTACAGGCACTCCGCGTATTGCACTGCCTTTGCCCGAAAGCGACGGACAGCGACGATATCGCTTAGGGGTGCTGAAAATAGGAGGTTCTGCAGGACATTAAAGGTTGCAGGTGTCAGCCGATAAATGATTTAGTTCAATGCAGATAAGGCCGATATGATGGGAAAACCGAAGGCAATTGAGCAGGTTTTTTGTTTAGTCTGTGAGGGCTCAAGTTGATGGATGTTTTGATATTAAATTGTAAATTTCTTGCTTAAAGGTATTTTTTTCATTATAATGAACAATCTGTGTCAATTGTTCAGGATTTGCTTTTAATTTAGTTTGGAGATAAAAGAATGAAACCTAGTCATTTGATTTTAACGCTTCTTGCTGTCGGGTGTATTTTGTTATTGCAGGCCGGCTGCCAACGGCCAGAAAAAGTAACGCCGCAGGCTAAAGCGGCAGTTGCTCCGTCGGAGACCGAACCGGCGGTTAGTCCGGACCAGACTCCAACTCCACAAGCGGTGGAAAAGATAGGGCCGAGGATTAAATTCGAAAAAATATATCACAATTTCGGTGACGTCGGCCCGAGTTCAACAAATTTGTGTGAGTTTAAATTTACAAATACCGGCGACAGCCTGCTCAAAATAACAAAGGTCAGCAAGACCTGTGGCTGTACGCCGTTTACACTTGCTAAGAAAGAATATGCTCCGGGTGAGAGCGGTACGTTGAAGGTAAAATATAATTCGGCCAAGACCCCCATACTGTCAGTAAAACGATTGTTTGTTTACAGCAACGTCGAATCAGAGCCCAAGACCCAACTGACCGTAAGGGCACAGATTGTGCTTAAAATCGATTATAAGCCGAAGAATCTGAAGCTTTTGCTCAGAGATGAAAATGCCGCCTGTCCAAAGATTGAGCTTAAAAGTGTTGATGATAAGCCCTTTGCAATAACAGAGTTCAAATCTACAGCTAATAGTATAACCGCCGATTATGACAGGTCGGTTACGGCGACAAGTTTTGTTCTTGAGCCGAAAGTCGATATTGAAAAACTTCAGAAAAGCTTAAGGGGGCATATCAGTATCAGCCTGACTCATCCGGAATGCAAATCAATACTTATTCCCTTTAACGCCCTCGCGGAATTCAGAGCCAGCCCGTCGGTGATTAGCGTGTTTAATGTTGAACCGCAAAAACCAGTGAAAAGGCAACTGTGGATACTTGACAATTATGATGAAGATTTTGAAGTTGAGTCAGCGTCTTCTGAAAAGGGAACAATAAAGGTTTTGAGCCAGGAGAAGGTCGGCAGACGCTATAAGTTCGAACTTGAAATAATGCCGCCGGCGGCCGAGAGTAACCCGAGAGTTTTCACAGATACTTTTATTGTGAATATCAAGGGAGGCAAAAAGGTGGAAGTTATCTGCCGAGGATTCTATGCGAAATAACAACAAGAGTTGTCGGGGTGGTAAAGATTAACCGGTGTTATGAAGCAATTAATGATTTTCATTTGTGCGTTCGCGGCAGGTATATTTTGTATATCCGCTTTGTTGGCGAAACCATTAGCAAAACCGGTTTCGAGAACCGATGAACTGACACTTTTTCTAACAGGCAATGAACTTGGAGCGTTACAACCCTGTGGTTGCACCGGGGGGCAACTTGGGGGTCTTGACAGACGCAAAGCGGTTTTTAACAGTGTCCCTGAATCAAAACGGATGGTTATAGATACAGGCTCCTTCATAGAAACTGACAGCGAGCAAAACCTTATCAAGTTCGATATAATAGTACAGGCTTATAATCTGCTCGGTTACGATGTGGTAAATCTGACCGAGAAAGATATTGAAATAGGCAGAGGACGAGGATTATTAGATGGTATGGGTCTTTTTTTTAATATTATAAGCTCTGCCACGGTTGATGATGTAAATATCCCGGGAGAATTCACAAAAGAATTTGCACTGCAGGAAAGAACGGTTGCTGTTACGATCGCGACCTTTGACGCCGAATTATCCCCGATAGACCAAATTGATGAATTTTTTGCCGATGTTGATAATCTGCAGACAATTAACATACTCATTATGAATAATTATGATGAGCAGATTATATCTTCTATTTCAGAGATTGGCTCGGATGTGGATTGTATCGTTTGTCCATCCGAATCCGATGAGCCGATGATGATTTCCGAACCGAATGAAAGACCTTTGGTTTTTTCGGTGGGACAGTTTGGCAAATATGTCTGCAAGCTACAAGTAACGTCGA
>CAZTKW010000520.1:0-3285 GCA_964614315.1 uncultured Pirellulales bacterium | reverse complement strand
CCGTGTCCACTGAGCAATCGGAAAATACCTGTTTGCAGTCTTCTTAAGGCATAGACTCGCTCTGCCGTCACTGCCGTTATTCTTGTCCCAGATATATTTAACTCCGGCAACACTTTTGCCTTTCTCCCACCCTGCCGGAACTCCTGTCCCATTCTCAAAACTGTCTTTAAAGCCCACTTTATGAAGGGGCTGAGTATCCAATTGTTCTATAACAGCACGAATCATCCATTCACCGTCATTAAAAACAGCCATCTCTTCGCCGGGCAGACCGGTATAGGAATTGCCGCTGGAATCATTATCATAATGAACATAAACGCCTTTTGTCTGCTCCGGGTTAAAGCCGGCACAAATTACAAACGTTGACGGCACCTCGATAGGCTTCACCCTGAATGTCACCCACTTTACTTTTTCTCTGGTAAAACGTGAATACGGAAATGCAAACTCCTCAATGACATTGAACTCTTCGTCACACACCCAGATGTGAAAGTCTTCTTCTGGTGGCCTTGGATACCCATATCGCGAGCCGTAAATTAAAACCGACTTTAGAATACAACCTTCGCCGGGTGCATCTAACATAACCGCATGACCGCTGCCGGCTATACTTTTCTTACCGTCACTTGACCCGTCATCAACTGACAGCTTGACCATTTTCCCCCGCACACGGCTTGGACCTCTGGTGCTTCTGGCTGCCTTGGGAGGCTCTTTTTGCTTAGACCGTGCATTTATCTCCTCTGCCTCTTCAATAAACTCTTCCGGTATGTCAGTAGGATTCCCGTCTTTGTCTCTCGTTGCAAACAAAATCACATAGGGCACAGCCGGCACACCCTTCTCTGTCTGAAAATAGGTAAACTGTGGACTGTTTATACCAATCCAGTAGAACTTCCCCGCCTCGAGATTAACCGGCAGTGTGCAAGTCAACTTCTTTCTGTCATAGCGGGGCTGGCCTGTTGTCTCAGGATAAGTCTCACCGCCTCCAACCCACGACCAGCTTAAGTTCATCATAGGCTGGTCAAATGTGACCGTTATCTTTTTTAAATCTGGTGAAACATCTTTGGAAAACGCTATCGGATTAGTACTTATTACCTGTGGGCCAGACGGACGGGTTCTGCTGCTTCTGCTGGTTCTGCTGGTTCTGCTGGTCCTGTTCTGAAACTTTACCTTTTCTTCTTCCGCTGGCTGCTGCTCGTAACTTTTCAGAACATCCTGAGGCGTGGGAACAAAATACAATCCGACAATCTGTTTTTTGTCGTTATAAACCACTTTTACATCCATCGGTCCCTTCTCAAATTCACAGGTAACAAGAACAATATCAGAACCCAGAAACTTTTCCTCCCGAACGCCAAGCTGTTGTTTGAAAAGACCGGCCTGTCCCGTTGTCGCCTTCCATATCTCTCCGAGCTTTTTCGCTGGCATTGCGCCTTTCATAGTTGAATCAAAGCTTTTCACCGCTTCTGAAAATTCCTCTTTGACCAATTGTTCTACAAATTCCTTCGCTAATGTTGTCGGCTCTTTCTTTTCCGCCTGTGCCGTACTCTGTGCATTTGTTAGAACCACGCAGCTTAATACCGTCAAGAGAACAGCCGCCAATACCGACCATCGATATGAACCTTTTTTGAATCGTGCAATCATTGTAATTCTCCTTTTCAACTGAGATTTATCTTCCAGTATACCCGCCAGGCCCGGCAGCCGCTGAGGCTGCGAAAACTTCTCCAGCAAATGAACAATCGTCTGCCCGTATTCACAATACTTATCAGCCTGCCCGCGCGAAAGTGCCAGTGCATCACAAGCCAGTTCCCTGTCTATCCTCATCCGGTGGAAACCATACCATACCAGCGGATTAAACCAGTGGATAACCTGGCATACCGCCATCAACCAGCCGAATCCGATATCATGCCGTTTCAGGTGAGCTAACTCATGCAGAAAAACATTCCTCAATTCTTCATCTCTGAGCGACTCAATTATACCCGCCGGCAGCAACAGTCTCGGCCGAACAAAACCAAATAGGGCCGGACTCTTAATCCGGTCGGTTACAACTACACCTAAAACCGTCTGTACACCCATCTGCTGCTTACAGTCCTCAAGCAAATCAAGAACTTTCTGTTCTGTCAAAGGCCTTTGGCATTTAACAATCCTCCACAAGCTAAAGTTGCCCGCCAAAACATACACACCCAGTACAAAAGCTCCGCCCAGCCAAACCAATGACAGTATCTCCGCTGCCCCTAATACCAAGCGTTCTGTCGGTTTAGAGTGTCCCTCTATTATCGGGCCGCTTTCTATTATTTCCGGTACCACTGTTGACATTGTCACAAGATTTTCTTCGTCAAACATATATGCTGCAGGTGGCACAGCCTCATTTATCTCATTTTGCCCCTCTACTCCTTTGATTTTCAAGTCGGGTATCAGGTTAAACACGCTCATCCGGCTTTCAGGGGCCCACGGCATTAGCATCCGAACCAGCAATACTATCCACAGGCAATAATGCCATCTCGCCTGTAACCTCTTTTGCAAAACCGCTTTGATTATCAAAATCAGGCAAACCAATAAGCTTATCTGGGCCGTTGACCGCAGTACCCACCCGAAGAAAAAAGACAACTGTTCGAAAAAAGTCTCCATCATTATGCCCTCTCCTTCCGCTCCAGAATTTGCTTTAGCTCTTGTATATCTTCAGGCGACAAATCATCGCTCTCCAAAAGGGCCGCCAGCATCGGCTTGGTTGCCCCACCGTAAACACGCCGCAGAAAAGAACGGCTTTCGGCTTTAATGCACTCTGACTCTGCCACCAGGGGATAATAGTGATATTCCCTCCCCTTCTTTTCATATCCCAGCGCTTGCTTTTTCACAAGCCGGTTCAAAAGGGTTTTTACAGTCTTGGGTTTCCAGGTGGTTCTAAGCGACAGCTCTTCCACGATTTTATTTGCTGTCCTCGGGCTTTCACCCCACAGAAGTTTCATCACCTGCCATTCTGATTCTGAAATTCTCGGTATTTTTTTCATAACCAATCCCTTAAAAGATTACACTTGTAATATATTAAGTATTACGCTTGTAATCTAAAAGTCAAGAAAAATCTCAAAATTTTCTAAAATATTTTTACAACCCCCGTTTTTCGCCCAAAAAACCCAATACACCAAGCCTGACCCGGAACCCGAAACGGAAAAATCCCCCGCGCAAACCAACCCCCGCCCTGAATTAGAGTAGTTAAAAAACCCCCGCAAACTGTATTATTCAGCCAAAAGCGGTACCAGCCCCCATACAAGTAAAAGCCCAGCAGGTGATATCAGCAGTAAC
>CAZTKW010000519.1:0-3293 GCA_964614315.1 uncultured Pirellulales bacterium | reverse complement strand
ATAGCGAAGGTAACAGCATATAAACTGCCGGCGATGCTGGAGGCGAACCATTCCATCCATCCGGCCAGGAAACTGCTTTGCCGGCCGAAAGCAAGACGCGCGAAATTGTATGCACCGCCTGCTCTGGGGACTGCTGAGCTAAGTTCGGCGTATGACATCGCGGTAAACAGCGCCAAAAGTCCATTTAATGCGAAAGTCAGCAGCACTCCGCCCGGGCCGGCAATAAAGATGGCATTGCCGACACCCAGAAAGACACCGGCCCCTATCATCATACCAAGCCCCATCATAGTGATGTGAAACAGGGACAATTCGCGGGAAAGCTCGCCTTTGAGTTGTGCGTTATCTGCCGCCATTGAGTTCCTTTAATGCTTCCCGGCCGGTATGGGAGCGGCTTCTTGAAATGCGGCCAATCGCCCAGACAGACCAAATAACCAGGTATGTCAGAAGAACCAATGCGATGACGACAACTATCGTGCCTGTAATCAGATTACCATCCATAGCGGTAGTTTATAACAAATTAGCCCGATTTGGGCAATAGCCTGAATATACGGATTTTGCTGAAAAGGTGGCTAAAAGAGGCAAAAAACCAAGGTGTTTTTCACCGCATTTCGTTTTTCTCATTACGCCCGTAATACTGCCTTTTTGAGATGTTATTGAGTTGCTTTATCCGACAGTTCGTTTTCGGTGGAAGCAACGACTACAGCACAGGAGGCGTCGCCGGTTACGTTTACTATTGTGCGGCACATATCCAGTATGCGGTCGACGCCGAGAATTAAGGCTATTCCTTCCAAAGGTATGCGAATTGTGGTTAAAACCATTGCTAAAGTAATCATTCCCAGGCCCGGCGCAGCGGCGGTACCGATGGAAGCCAGGGTGGCTGTTAGAACTATCATTAATTGCTGGCTGAGAGTTAAATCCATTCCATATACCTGAGCAATAAAAACCGCAGCAACTCCCTGATAAAGTGCCGTGCCATCCATATTTATCGTGGCTCCCAGAGGCAAAACAAAGCTGGATACCTCATTGGAGACGCCCAGATTTTCTTCCACACATTCTATAGTCACAGGCAATGTAGCGGCACTGGAACTTGAACTGAATGCAATTACCTGTGCATCCTGAATTCCTTTGAAGAAAGTTCTGATTTTTACTTTGCTGAATATTTTTATGGCCAGAGGATATGTAACCACCATGTGAAGGACGAGTCCGCCTGCTACTACCAGTGAATATTTGAAGAGTGTAAGCAGTATTCCAAGGCCAAAATTGCCAATAATAGCGGCAATCAAAGCAAATACACCATAAGGAGCGATTTTCATAATAATATGCACTATCTGAATCATAACATCGCTTACACCTTCACAAAAAGCTATGACCGGCCGGGCCCTCTCATTATCTATCAGGGTTAGAGCGACGCCGACAATTAAAGCGAAAAATATAATCTGCAGCATATTCCCTTCGTTAGCGGCCTTGATGGGATTGGTGGGAACAAGGTTTAAGAGAATATCTGTAACACTCGGTTTTTTGAGGGCAGCTTCGATTTTTGCATCGGCCTGGGTTTGGGTGCTTTGGGTCAGCTGTTCCTGTGTTTCTTTTGAAAGGCCTACTCCGGGTTTGAAAGTATTTGCTAATACGAGACCTATGCTGATTGCTATGGCTGTAGTACATAAGTAGTAAGCGATGGTTTTGCCGCCTATACGACCTAATTTACGGATATCGTTTAGACTGGCTGTGCCTACCAGTAAAGAGGCGAAGACCAAAGGAACTACAATCATACTGATTAATCTGATGAATATTGTGCCGACAGGTTTGATATATTGGGTCACGAAATCAGAAAAGCCGAAAGTATTGGCTAATATTCCAAAAACCACGCCTAACAGCAGTCCTATTAAAATTTTAGTGTGTAATTGAAGTTTGGGCAGTTTCATCGGCATTCCTAACATTTAGATTTGAAAACCGCATAAGATGGTAATAAAAGCAGGAACAGAAGTCAAAACAGAAATTTGGTGTGTTAAGCCGGTTAAAACTACAGGATATATAAAAGCGGATAGATTATTATTGAAGGCTGGGGCGGAATTCTGTAATATTTTAACCGGTGGTTAGCAGTGGGCAATTAATCTGGTTGGGCGGTGGTATGCAGAGCCCTATTAATAAGGTATTTGTGTTGGAAGTTTGTTGTGGGAAATGGATAGATATTAAGCTGTTAAAATTCATAGGCTGTAGTTAAGGGAGTTTACAAATGTCTATATTTCGTTCGCCGAAGAATCCTGTGATTGAGCCGAAGGACATTAAGCCATCCGGAAGCGATTTTGAAGTTATAGGTGCATTTAATGCCGGTGTAGCCCGTTTTAAAGGGGAAGTTATTCTGCTGGTTCGGGTTGCAGAGCGGCCTATCAGTACGCATCCTGATATTGTAATATGCGGGTTTTATGATACGGCTGAGAGAAAAATCGTTTTGAAAGATTTTTCAAAGGATGACGGAGAGATAGATTTTTCCGACCCCAGGTTAATAATAACGCCATCTGAGACGTATTTGACATCGATTTCACATTTAAGGGTGGCCCGCAGCAAAAACGGTATTGACTTTAAGATTGACGATGCGCCCACGATATCGCCGGCAAACGATGTAGAGAGCTTCGGGATTGAAGATGCGAGGATAAGTGTTGTTGAGGGCGTGTTTTATATAACTTACGTGGCAGTATCTCCTTTCGGGGTGACGACGTGCCTGGCTTCGACGAAGGATTTTAAATCTTTTGAGCGGTATGGAGTTATTTTTTGCCCTGATAATAAGGATGCCCTGCTTTTTCCGAAGCGAATTGTGGGTAAGTATTATGCGCTTCACCGGCCGGTATCGAGTTTGTTTAAGAAAAATGAAATCTGGATAGCAGAATCGCCTGATTTGAAGTGCTGGGGTAACCATCGCTGCCTTATGGGGCCGCAAAGGGGGCTTTGGGACGGTGTGAAGATTGGCGCAAGTGCAGTACCTTTCAAGATTAATGAGGGTTGGGTGGAAATTTATCACGGAGTTGATGAGGAGAACAGGTACTGCCTCGGGGCAGTTCTTCTTGATGGTGAAAAGCCGTGGAAGGTCGTTGCGAGGTCTGAAAAGCCACTTTTTGAGCCAGAAACGGATTATGAATGTGAGGGGTTTTTCGGGAATGTGGTGTTTAGCTGCGGGGCGTTATTTGAGAACGGGAAGGTGGGGATATATTACGGAGCGGCTGACACTACGGTATGCTATGCAGAGATGCCAATAGAGGACGTGCTTGAGAATCTGGGGGTTACCTATGGCATGAATT
>CAZTKW010000518.1:0-3298 GCA_964614315.1 uncultured Pirellulales bacterium | reverse complement strand
TCTGTCAATATATTGTGACAATACATCTTCAGGATTCTGCGGTGCATTGGGAATTAATGTCACATTATTTTCAAAAACATCAGCAGAACACATCAACAGTGTTGCTGTGTTCATAGCCCAATGCAATTCATGGTGACTATTATCCCATTCTCTCAAACTCAGCGAAGGCCCTACTCTGTATCCATTGGAATCAATCAATTCAAAGCTCTTCTCATTAGCTATAAAAGACAACTGTCCCAAATCACGTACTTTCTTCCAACAGCATTTCCCATCTTCTTTTACTAATGAGACTGGCAATCGTTCCCACAAGCATTGAATTCTCATATCAGTAACCTGTCTTCCATAAACAGATGTGAGTTTCCAAAAATCTTCTCCGCTTAGTCCTTTATCGAGATAACCCGCCAGTTTCTCCCACATTTGTCCCAGTCCCTCATAGACCTTGTCTGCCAGATACCGCCATCTCGGCGGTAGTTTTAGGGAAATGTGATCAGGTGGAATTCTTTTAGGGGTTAATTCGGGTTTAATATTTCCGCGTGCATCTACTAACACAGGGCTTTGTGAATAAATATTAGAGTTTCGACTCCCAAGTCTTTTCATGTCATTGCGAAATGAAGCACGCCCAGGTTCTCCCGCAACCAATATACCATCCACACATACAGGTATATATGTATGGATACTACGGCACTTGACATCACAATTTCCTTTCAGTAACTGTGGGTACCATGACTTACTTCGGTCAGTATTATTTCTACACCACTTAGCTTCCGCATTGGATAGGCATGGCAGACCAGATTCATCCACCAAGAAAGACTCCCTAGCACAGCCTCCAAGATCATCCTCAATTTCTCCAAGATCCTGTTCGATGGTAATATGTTTTATGACATTCGCTTCTTCAAACCAAGTCGGTATTTGATCTGGTTCAGGCGGAATTATCACTTCATCTAAGATTTCAGGAATGTTGCATTTGGCGTGTATTGGAAACTCAGTAGCAAGAGCGTAGTGCTTCATAACTTCAATAAGCCGAACCTGGTCATTCCATATATCCATATAAGCAGGTTTTTTTCGAGAAAAAATAGTTACTGTTGTTCCTACAGGTTGGTCAGCCTTTCCATCTCTAACCACAATCAAACCTTCAAGCCCATACATTTCTATGATTAATGACTTACCGTGTCCCTTCTCGGGCCCATAATCTTTTCGCGTCTCAACAGTGATACGATCTCCTAACATGAAGCAAGACATAAAGCCAATTCCGAACTTAGAACATGGGTCAAAATCAAGACCTCGCGCTCGAAGCTTAACTCTTTCACGTTCAAACTCGGGTGAGCGATAATAACTCCTTCCCACCTTAACAAAATAATTGATAATTATATTTTCGTTCATCCCCGAGCCATTGTCACTGCACTGTATAAATTCGTATCCATTATTATCAACTGAATGATTAAATTCAATTTGTCCATCATTCCACGAGTTTCCTGAACTTTCAAAGAGTGCCTTTCTATACCTAATCGCATCAAGAGAATTTTGTAATAACTCGCGTATGCATAAATATGGACTTCCATATAGGTTGTCTGTCATAAATAAACGTACAACATCATCTCGGGACAGACGAAATTCAAGGTCATGATAGCGATATAAATTATTATGTGGTTCAATGCGTGACCTGTCTACTTGGATAGGAAGTCTAAGTTTATAGTCTTCGAAATCTTTAGGCTGTTTTCTACATAATTCATGGCATTCCGACAATTCTATGTCAATCCAATTCATAAATTTCCGTGCAGTGGCTTCGTATACGGGATGCTTCGACCTCATGGTAAACCGTATACAATCCTCTGCTATCTTCCATCCTTGTACCGAACGATGCTTTTCCCATTCAATAAGACTCACTTCGCTAGTAAAATGTACACTTTTGAACAGAGATTCTGGTGTACGATCTCGGTCTAGATCCAGGATATCCGCCAGTCTCAAAATAACAGCCAAATAGGCCATATTTACACTATCTATCCCTACCTGTTCATCAAATCGGAATTCGCTGTTCCCATGTATATCATTAACTGCCATGCAGTGCGACTTGCACAATGATGCACCAAACGAGGCAAGATTAATACCATGAATTTCAATGCGTTTATCACTTCCATATTCTGAATTTAGATAGTCAGCAGACCTTTGAGCGTGTGAACTACGCAAATATTCAGTTAACAGAGCATTGTTGAGTTCTGCAAATCTTAAAGCCAATCTCGTTCGTTCCCTATCAGATATAACTTGGCTTTTTAACTGTTTTTCTAGCTGTCGGTGGTTAGGAAATTCCACATGCCAATTATCTACAAATAATTGAAAATCAGGGTCTGTTTGGAGTGCAGAATATTCCTGCGCGGTGGGAATCATCCCTTGATCATGAAAAAAAGCAGAGAGTATCAAGAGAGCTAATTCAACAGTGTTTAGTTTCGATTTTGTTCCCCCAAGAACATATGCCATCAATTCTGTTGTTCGCAATAAATGTGTTTCGTCATGTAAAGTGTATTGAGGTATATAAGATGGCATTGCCTTCATACGAATCATCGCCTCACTACAGACACCTAAAAGACCTTGAGCAAGTGGTTCATTTTGCTCTTTTAATTGCTTCCAAAGCGATGTGTCTTCAATCTTATCAACTTTGATTACTTTGCTCATTTATCTTCTCATAATCCATTTCCGTTTGCACAACTTAAGCCCATAGGGCACAAAAATATATGGCTCACATAAATTATGATATCACCATACCATTAACTTCTTGTTTTAGCAATGAGTCATGATAAATCTTCTCAAGAGCTTTGACGACATTATCTTCGCCTAAAGACCGTTATGCTTTTGATTTACAGTTTTATGATTGTATTGTCCGGCATTTAAGGGGTTCTATTGTGTTCAAGCCTCCCCCGAACCTTCATAAAAACGGCCGAAACATGGGTCATATATTTTTATGCCGCGTGTGGTCTATGCGAGAGGTCTTCAATTTTGGGGTAGTCTGACCTTACGTATCTGTGGCATGTGGTCAACGATATTGAATCTGTTGACCAATAAGACGATTCTCTGATGTTTAGATACTGACAGACGACTAAACCATTGGAGTTTATTCAAGAAGGCGCAAACCAAAATTGACGGCACACATTTTTCTATGGCCGCTCTTATCACTATGATTTTACGAGCTGTCCAAATGAAACCGGCGAGCTTCAACTGCCCCTGGAATATGCCGGCACCTTAGTCCGTTATTTAGCCATGTCCTTGAGAGCTTTTAAAGGCCGGACCTTGATGACTTTGCGAGCGG
>CAZTKW010000517.1:0-3303 GCA_964614315.1 uncultured Pirellulales bacterium | reverse complement strand
TTGGGTCAGTTTGTAAGAATCGTCCGATGTCGGGCTTATAGTATCTCGCCCTGTAATAATACAACTCTGTTTCATCATCGTACCTGCGGCCGGTAAAGAGGTAGGGATTGTTTAGGGTGCTTACCCTGTTCGGCTCGCCGAAAACATCATAACTGTACTGCTCTACTATATCACCGCTATTATTTGAAAGAGCCGCAACTGAACCCAACCCATCAAAGTGGTAATAATATACAGCATTGCTATCGGCAACGTCAATCATCATTATAGGTTCATCAATTCCCGGGCCGTAAATGAATTTCCGCACTAAAGTAGCGCCCTCGTATTCAGCTATTACCTGCCCGCCGTCGTAGCAGTATTTCGTGGTTACATCAGGCGAGCCGTATACAGTCTTTGATACCCGCCTGCCTGCAAAATCGTAACTATATGAAGCGACAGCCGCGTCATTTACATCATTAACATCGGTCAAGCGGTTTTCGCAGTCATAGTAGTATTTGTATGTACCGTCGTCAATTAGATTGCCATTTTTGTCATAATCGTAGTCAGTCTGGCTGCCCTGAGGGCCTACCGCAGTATATTGATTTAAGCAGTTGCTGTCATAAATGGTTGTCCCGCCGTTGACGACGCTTGTACGATTGCCTAAGGAATCGTAATAGTAGTTGGCGGTATTGGTGTCTGGATATTCGACCTCTGTCAGTTGATAAAGGTTGTCATAATCATAATCGTGCTGGTCCGTATCATCGACCGTCATAGTTAATCGATTGCCGACGTCGTCGTATGTGTAATCGAAGGTCAGGGCAGCCGAGCCGCTGAAATTATTTGTCAGGCTTTCGAGGTTGTTTCCGAGATTATCGTCATTTTCAAGGTCTTCATAGTCATACTCGACATCGGTGCCGTTGCCAAGTTCAACGGACTTTCTTCTGGAAAGCTCATCATATTCGTATTCAGCCAGGGGATTATTGCTGTCATCTAAAATACGTGTCAGCCGACTCATAGCATCGTACTCGTATGTTATATAGCTGTCATCCGGATAAATAAGCCTGGTTCTTCGGCCCAAATCGTCATATTGATAACTGACGACTCTTTGCCCAGGGTTAACAACATCAATAACACGGCCGAGGCGGTCATAATAATACTCTGTCAGACCGCCGCCATTACTTACACTGCGTCCGTCATCTACCTCAACCACCCGGCCGGCAATATCATAAGAGAAATAGATATTCGGGTCGTTCGGCCGGTTCTTTACTGTCATTCGATTAATTGCATTATATTCGTAGTTGATTGTATTGCCGTCACGAATTGTCCAACTGGTAAGATTGGAATTTTTGTCGTAACCGAAGACTTCATTGGTGTTGTCTGGGTAGGTAATACATTCCAGCCTGTCGAAACCGTCATAATCGTACTCGGTCACCCGGCCCCTGTCATCCTTGATTGTGGCAAGTTTGCCGTTTAGGGTGTAGCTGTATTCGGTTACATCGCCATTGGCATCGGTGACTTTCCAGAGCAGGTCCCGCTCATCATAGTCGTACTGCGTCTGGTTTTCTTCGGCATCGACTACGGAGGACAATTCCTCATTATCATCATAATCGAAAGTAGTGGTGCGATTCAAAGGGTCGGTTACAGTTTTGAGCTTGTCCAGTACATTATAGGCGTAATCCGTCATACGGTAAGAATCATCGAGCGGTTCCAACATCTTGGACACCTTTTTGTTTTTATCGTGCCAGAAGCTAATCACATGGCCGTCAGGCGATATTATGTCTTCCAACAGGTCGAGGTCGTTATATATAAACTGCGTTATATCACCATTAGGGTCGTTAACTTCCATAACATGACCTAAAATATCATATTCGTACTCGGTAGTTATGTATTGGCTGTTCGGGTCCTGGTCGTTGCAATCGACAATAATCTTCCAAAGTCTGCCATAATTAAAGATATTATTTGAATTCTCGTAATACTGGTATTCTGTTATTATACCGTCCGGAGAAGTCATTGTTTCTATCTGGCCGTAATTGTTATACGTAAAGGCGATAACCGCATTAACGTCTCCACCGGCAGGATACGTTATTTGCTCCAAATTACCGGTTACATCGTTATAATCAAAAGTGGTAATATCGCCATTCGGATCGGTTATTTTTGTTACAAAGTTGAACTTCGAGTCATATTCGCAGGTAGTAGCTATAACATCGGGGTCACCGGGGATGTTAGCGTCGTTCGGCTCACTGGGACTTGTTTTCCGGTATATGCCCGTAATATTGCCATTAGGATCGTAAGTGTAATCAATGCAGTTACCCGCGGGGAAAATCTTCCTTGTCAATCTTTCATCAGAATTATACTTGTAACTCGTCGTGTAGAAATCAGGATCCACCCCTGGCCTTAGACCGTTGGTATCTATGGTATCGCTGGTGATATTGCCGGCACTGTTATAAATGGTTGTGCAGTCGATGCCTCTGTAGTCCCTTATGATTGCTTCATTACTGTCAGGATTGTAACTAAACGTGGAAACAGCGTCCCCATATATTTGGGACTCAACCCTATCATTGGCATCGCTATAGGTGTTTTCAATCCATGTCTGGTTATTCGGGTCCCTGATTGAAATAAGGTTATGGTTATCATCATATGTGTATGTGGTAGTAAGGCCGGAAGGGTAATACACAGTTGATGGTCCCGTTACCGTAAGCAGGTCGTTAGTAAAGGGGTCATAAGCATAGTCCCATCTTCTGCCCGCAAAATCGGTAATGGTCTCAAGGAGGCCGTCATCATTATATGACAATTCTATCTCCCGTCCCAGGTCATCTGTAATTGTTGTAAGTCTGTATGCCATCGCCACAATACCGTGACCGTTAGCATGACCACCATCAGAGTCTTTAAGGAAAAACTCCGAGGGGCCGGATATGGGCAGCAGGCCATTAGGGTCGTACTCGAAGGTGATGCTGTTACCGTTTCTGTCGAAGATTGCAGCCAGATTGCCGTTGGCGTCAAAATCCATCTCTGTTCCGTGCTTTTTTACGAGGGTAAAAGTATAATCACCGTTATCTTCCAAGAAACTGCCGGGATCTGTTGAGAGCAGGTATATATCAGGATTACTATCATCAACCTTATACTCTTTCCTGCTATTTTTCCCATCAAGTAAAATGACGGTGTTAGGGTCTCCCTTGAGCCTGCGAACCTTGAGGTTGTAATTCATATCCCAGCCGTAGCCAAAAGCCGAATTATATTCGCTTTTGCTACGGTACTGTCGCTCTATAACAACATTTAAGGCTCTTCCCTGAATAGATAAATCCCGCTTATGAAAGTAAAACTCACCGG
>CAZTKW010000516.1:0-3312 GCA_964614315.1 uncultured Pirellulales bacterium | reverse complement strand
CAATGCTCCTTTTAAAATTTCTGAGTATTGTTGTAATGTAATGAAAAAAAGTCCAGGGGGTATCTACTCTCGTGAGACTAATCGGCAGCCTTTTACCGGGGTACGAGTAGAAGAGGCCCGTACTCGTTTACGGACCTATTGTGAATCTGGATGTAATCGTTTTTCCGGTTCGTATCCTGTTTCTACTCCCCTCGCTGTTTGGGGGGATAATGATATCCAGGAGTACATTACCCGGTATAATCTTCCCTATGCTACCATTTACGACAAAGGGGAGAGTCATACTGGATGTATGTTCTGTGGATTTGGGGCTCATAGGGAGAAATCTCCAAATCGTTTTCAACGTCTTGCTGATCATCATCCCAAGCTTCACCGATATTGCATCGACACTTTAGGATTCGGAAAAGTGCTCGATTACATGGGAATTCCTTATAAGATATGACCTACCAGCAGACCCTCGAAGCTGCCGGGTGGCCGACGGAACTCCTGGTCCTCGATTTCGAAACCTACTTTGATGACGAGTATTCTCTGCGAAAGATGTCCACTGTTGAATATGTATCGCACTACCAATTTGAAACGCTTGGCCTGGGGTGGCAAATTGTCGAACCCACAGAAGAGTTCAGCGTAGACGAAGGGTTTGTTCCTGGAGAATGGGTGGAAACGTGTCTGCTAAATCTACAACACCAATATGGAGAGCACCTGGAGCAAGCCACGGTGGTGGCCCAGAATGCTCCCTTCGATGGCCTGATTCTGGTTGAAAGGTATAACCTCAGCCCCAGGTACTTCTGTGATCTCCTGGGGTTGGCCCGTCACATTGACCCCCGAGCTCAGAATGATCTCGCCTCTCTTGCCAAGCGGCATGGTCTCTCCGCGAAAGGAGACACGAGCCAGTTCAAAGGGCAGCACGTCGGCGGGGTAGACCTCGCGGCTCTCACTGAGTACGCCCTGCAAGATGTACACCTCGAAACCCAGTTGACCAAGATACTCTTACCTTGGTTGTCCCGACCGGAGGTGGAGTTGCCGTTAATCTGGCACACCCTCAAGATGTACCTCCACCCGGAGTTGATCTTTGATGACAAAGTAGCCGACGAAGTAATCAAGGAGATGAACGGTGACCTTGCCTACCGACTTTTGGAAGTCGGATGTGCTAAAGAAGATGTTAGCAAGAACGGATCTTTCCGCAGACTTCTTGAATCCGCTCTTCCCGAAGGCGAGTCAGTTCCTCTCAAGAAAAACAAGAAGGGCAAAGATATCCTTGCCCTTGCCAAGACGGACCCCGAACTTGACTTGCTTAAAGTTCATCCATGTAAAAGGGTGCGTGACTTAATCGATGCTCGTTGCACGGTCAAGAGTCTTCCCCTGCACATCAGGCGATTAGAGTCTATGAAGCGACAGGCGAAAGCCGCAAAGGGTAAGATGCGGGTGCCCCTCAAGTATTGTGGGGCACACACCGGGCGGTGGAGCGGGGGTGAGAAGATCAACCTCCAGAACCTCCGAGGTCGAATCCGGAACACCCTAATCGCCCCGCCTGGGCACGTCCTGGTGGTCGGAGACGCCGCCAGCATCGAGGCCAGGGGGACCGATTGGATCGCTGGGCAGATGGACAGTATCGCCCGGTGGGAAGCGGGTGAGGATCAATACTGTGCCTTTGCCCAGGAGGTCTTCCAGCAGCCTGTCCGTCCGGTACGAGACACGGACCCCGGGCCGGTAGCTCAGGTCCTCAAGCTCCGGCGTACCCTGGGGAAGATCGGGGTGCTCGGCTGCGGGTTTGGGATGGGTGCGGATCGTTGCATGGTGTACGCTCACGATGTATTCAAGATTGACATCGATCGAAACATGGCTGAACAAATCGTGAAAGGGTACCGTGATGGACACGACGCAGTTGTACGCTTTTGGCGAGACCTTGAGGGGGCTTTCATTTTTGCACTTAAGTACGGCCAAACAACTAACGCTGGACATAATGCAAGCCTTACCGTTTGGAAACACGGCGATCGAGTTATTATCACCCTCCCTTCGGGACGTAACCTTTTCTACCCTGGTAGTCACATGGGTACAAAGCGATGGGAAGATGGAAACACCTCGCCCGCTCCTAGTTATAGGTACGGACACCTATGGGGTGGATCGCTTACGGAAAACATCGTACAAGCGTTTTGTCGAGATATACTTGCGGAGGCAATCCTGCATGTGGAGAAGCAAGGAGTGGCCGTTGCCCATCACGTCCATGATGAACTTGTGTGCGTTGTGCCTACTCGAATGGCCGACGAAACCGTGCGAATCGTCACTGAGGCTCTTACCACTCGTCGCCAGTGGGCACTAGACCTCCCGCTAGGAGCTGAGGTTAAGGTGATGGAGGTGTACACCAAATGAACAAGCGTGAACTCACCCAGATAACTGCGGCTCTTCTCTTCTGGGCAGCTGTGGATCGATCGAGTCGGACCAAGCCTGCGGGACACCCGGCGGTGATTGACCTCTTCTCTCCAGATCACCCTCCTCTCACTGCTGAGGAGATCGTCGCCCTGGTTGCCGAGGTCCAGGGGCTCACCTCCGATCGTTTCTACACGGTCTCTGAGATCGCCGAACAGCTTGGAGCTCCTGTTGCACACCTTAGATCCTTCATTAAGTGGCGGGGGTATAAGCCAATTCGTGAAGGCATGAAACCCTGGCTCTTTCGGGAATCAGATGTAGGCCGGATGGTACGGGAGTATACTGATGGCACGATACGATGCAATCAGCCAAGCTCGACTCCGTAAACAGGCGGGGAATTACGGGGCCTTCATGGAGGGGTACAAAGCTGCACGGGATAAAAACCCTGGGTGCCCCCACTCTCAAGGATCAGGTAAAGCCCGGCTTTGGCAAATCGGATGGCAGACTCGGGTAGACGAGGAGATGATTCATGGAGTCAACTGATCCCGACATGCCCCGGCCCCCGAGAATCTGTCCGGAGCACCCCAGATACCGGGCGATTCTCCCTCCTCGGGCTCATTGTGCTGCGTGTTGGCAGATCTATAATCGACGACATCGGATACGAAGACAGGCGAAGATAGGATCGAATTATGCCCCCTGACGAGTTCGATGGTATGCTCGGCAAGCCGGATATCGGGAAGCTCCGGCCCAAACCCAAGCGGAAACGCAGAACGCCGAAGGCCGATCTGGAGGCAGCGATCGGCAAGGAATGTATGCAAGCTCTCCAAGCATGGGGGTGTTATGCCGAACGACGAAATACCGGAGCGGTCCGTCTTGACGGTTACTTCCTCCAGTTTGGTCGTAAAGGAGCTGCCGATTCCTTTGCGATTATGCCAGATGGAACCCATGTGG
>CAZTKW010000515.1:0-3314 GCA_964614315.1 uncultured Pirellulales bacterium | reverse complement strand
CAACAGGAACAATTGTGCCGTTAAGCTCTTTCGTACGCTCGTTGAACTGAGATACAAACTGTCCGATATTAACGCCGTTCTGACCCAACGCCGGGCCTATCGGAGGAGCTGGTGTCGCCTTACCGCCCGATGCCTGCAATTTAATCTTTACTGATACTTCTTTGGCCATTATACACCTTCATTTTACTGCTGTTAGTTCACAAAATAACCAGCACAAAACAAAAACTAAAAAACACCGAAAATTACACCTTCTCAATTTGCCAATATTCGATATCAAGCGGCGTGCTTCGACCGAATATTGTTACTATCACCTTCACAATCCCTCGTTCGGGGTCAATCGAATCAACCGCTCCTTCGAAGTTCTCAAATGCGCCTTCCCGAATCTTAATCTGGTCACCTGGTTGAAACTCAACTTTGATGCTCGGTGCTTCTTCTGGCCTCTCCGCCTCCAAAAGCATCTTCGCCGATTCCGTATCACGCATCGGGCTGGGGATCCCTTCAGTACCGATGAAATCACCAACACCGGAGGTCTCTTTAATCATAAACCATGCTTTTTCCGGAGCCCGCCCGTCTTCCGTCGTTTCCATCTCCATAAAAACATAACCCGGATAAAGCTTGCGCATGTGCACCGTCTGCTTATTACCGCGAATACGCTTAACACGCTCCACAGGAACCTCTATCCTGCCGACAATGTCATTCAGACCCTCCAACTCTACCTTCTGAGTCAGAGCATCTTTCACCTGCATCTCTTTATTTGACTGAACTCGTAAAACGTACCACTGCATATCAAAGCCTATAATATAAAACAGACCAAAATCACCAATTCAAAAACTTACCTGTGTATCTGTTTATTTTTATCCCGACTTATCATAACCGCAATATGTGGGCTTTATATCTCTCGGAAGCTCATTATTCCGGCCGTTTTCATCAAAAACTCACCGCAAAAGCCACCCAAATATCAACTCGAAAGTAAAATCAAAAAATCCAAGAAGCAACGCCACAAAAATCACTGTCACAATAACGATAAACGTCGAAGCCGCTATCTCTTTTCTGCTCGACCAGCTGACCTTTTTCATTTCTCCTTCGGCTACGACCATAAAATCCGCTATCGAAGGTTTATTTACCAGCCAGAATATAAGAAGAGAAAGAACAACAAACAAACCCGTCGGCACCATTGTCGCTACCCACAAAGTGCCCTTTTGCCCGATACCAAAGTCAGCCGCCTGAAGCTTCGCGTATAGACGCAAACAACCTAAACCTGCTATTATGGCCAGACCAAACGCACTGCAAAGACGTGTGTATGTCCCCTGACCACGCTTATAAATACTAAAAGCCATAATATTACCCTGTCAATTGTTCATATCAGCGCCTTAAACAACTATATTGCCGCCTTATTATAAAACGCCAAAAGAACCTCGTTCCTAACTTCACTCACTGCAATTCAAACCAGGCCAGGGAGGAATTGAACCCCCAACCTTCGGTTTTGGAGACCGACGCTCTGCCAATTGAGCTACTGGCCTAACTGTCTTCTGTTATTCTTCAAACTCTCGATTTTTCTTATTATGACGTCTGTCTCCTTCATTGCTCTGCCCTGTCGCTACTTACGACGTATCCTGTGAACCGTATGTTTGCGCTCCGTTCCGCAAAACTTCTTCAATTCTATTTTCGGGGTACCTTCTGCTACGCTGACGTTCGTCCGGTAGTTCCTTTGGCCGCACTCTTTACACTCAAGCCACACATATTCTCTTTTGCTCTTCTTTTTGGCCATAATTCCTGTACCTGACAAAAAAATACATTCATTTGAGAAATACTTCTTTTCCCTTCAGAAGTCTAACCTGTAAAATAAAATGCGAACATTATCGCTTTAATTGCACCGTTCAATCTTTCTTAAAAAGACAACTATGCAATGACCTTCGTTACGACTCCGGCGCCTACTGTTCGACCACCCTCACGAATAGCAAAGCGAAGACCATCCTCCATCGCAATCGGAGAAATGATTTCCACCTCCATAGCTATATTGTCGCCGGGCATGCACATCTCCGCCTTTTTGCCGTCTCGGCTCATTAATGCAAGAACTGCTCCGGTAACGTCGGTTGTTCTGAAGTAAAACTGCGGTTTATAATTCGGGAAAAATGGTGTATGACGACCACCCTCTTCTTTCGACAAAACATAGACTTCAGACTCGAACCTCGTATGAGGAGTTATGCTACCCGGCGCTGCTACTACCTGCCCTCGTTCAAGATCTGTCTTTTCCACGCCTCGAAGAAGAAGACCAACATTATCGCCGGCCTGACCTTCATTCAGCGTCTTGTTAAACATCTCTACGCCCGTACAAACAGTCTTTCGAGTCTCTTTGGCAAGTCCGACCACCTCAACTTCATCACCAACGTGAACTTTGCCGCGCTCAACTCTGCCTGTTCCTACCGTACCACGGCCTTTAATACTGAAAACGTCCTCAACTGGCATAAGAAACGGCTTATCAACCTCACGCTCCGGGACAGGAATATAATCATCCACCGCTGCCATTAGCTCGTCAATGCACTTGCACGCCTCTTCATCTTTACCTACACCTTCCATGGCCGCCAAAGCCGAACCTGAAATAATCGGAATATCATCTCCGGGAAATTCGTACTTACTCAAAAGTTCTCTTATCTCAAGTTCAACAAGCTCAAGTAGCTCAGGGTCATCTACAAGGTCAACCTTGTTAAGGAAAACCACTATCTTCGGCACATTAACCTGACGGGCCAGAAGGATATGCTCACGCGTCTGAGGCATTGGACCGTCGTTGGCCGCTACTACAAGAATAGTCCCGTCCATCTGGGCTGCGCCCGTTATCATATTCTTGACATAATCCGCGTGACCGGGACAATCTACATGCGCGTAGTGACGTTTTTCCGTCTCATATTCTACGTGTGCGGTATTGATCGTAATGCCGCGCTCCTTCTCTTCGGGCGCATTGTCGATATCATCGAACTGCTTGACATTACCACTACCCGCAAGATGGGCAAGTCGCATCGTGATTGCCGCTGTCAGCGTCGTTTTACCATGGTCGATATGACCAATAGTGCCAATATTAACATGTGGTTTTGTTCGCTCGAATACCGCCTTAGCCATCTTTCTATAAACCTCCAATGTGCCGTTAGTACTTGATTGTTCCTAACTTGACGACAAAAAAAATCTTAACTTAACTTATATAATTAATTCAAAGCCAAGATTAATAATGAAAACACTTCACACAACAACTGCCCGACTTTTCTTTATCTCAGCTTGACATAACTTGTATTTAGCTGCTGATGGGGCTTGAACCCATGACC